>NZ_DBNHEF010000021.1:0-99197 GCF_057138825.1 Candidatus Defluviilinea gracilis | reverse complement strand
GGATTTTTTGTCCGCTAATCCTCACGAATTCACGCTAACCTTTCTCGGAAAAATTCGCGCAGATTAGCGGATTCGAAGGCAAAACACCGTGTTTTGAGCCTCGAGATTTTCAAATGCGATTACCCTAGAAAGATAATAGGCTTAAAATTACCATTACGACTAATTTAACTACCTACCAGTCGCAACCCAGACTGAAACATTTTGGTAGCTAGTTGGGCTTGCGAAAAAAAAAATATGCGTATAATCCTTAAAAGTTAAACAGTGGAGGGTAATTAACCAACACTCCTCCTATAACATAAAGTACGTGTTTTGCCAGTCTTTGTTCCAAAACCAATTAAGCGGTGGCTGAAAGTGTAGAACAAAGGAAGAGTTTGCGAACAGTGAACCACTTATAACCATACAACATTGGTTTAGAAGGGTTTTATGAACAGTTCAAAAACAGCAATGGTTATTCGAGTTTTGGCAGGGGCAATATTTTCGTTTTCTCTAATTCTATCAAGTTGTCAATTCCCCGGGGCTTCAGAGCTTACTGGAATTACACCTACCCAAACAATACCATCACCAACACCTAGAATCTGTCCAGATGTAAGCCTAGAGAACCTCGACCAACTTGAACTTACCCCATCGTTTATTGTGGTCCTTTTTGATCCCAATACAACAGATGCGGCAACTCTAGAGTATTTATCTGGTGATAAAACCGGGGATGCGCTAGATTATATTGGCAACGTACTTCCAAAAATCCTCGGTACAGGCAGCCAATTCTCAATCTTCTCGTTGGGCTTCAGAAGTTATGAGGCGGCGAAACTGGATAGATATTCTTCAAAAATAACGAATGCACCTGAACTCGTAGCAACTCCAAGACCATATACAACATTAACTGCAGTTCCAACCCCAACAACATCGGACGCTGTTCTTCAGCATCAGGAAGCTAAAAATCAATATAACGCCACCTCAACCGCTCATTTTGCGACAGCCACCCAACTGGCGTTTGAAGATCTTTGCCATAAAACTTCTTACGACGACCAATACAAAGCCACCGCCACACAATGGAGCATCACCCAGCAGGCGGAGGCCGCAGAAATAGCAACTCAGGTCGAATCCGCAAGACTCGAAAGAGAAACCAAGGTGGCTGTGCTAGAGACCCCCTTCGCGCCTAATAACGTGTACGAAGGGCTTTCGCATGTAACAATTGATTTTGAAAATCAATGCAAAAATTATGACCGATGCATTCTGTTGATTTTCGATAATCTCACCGACTGGAGAGGTGAAACTCCAGATTACCTGCACATTAATTTAGAAAATGTCGAGGTTATTTCCGTGTTGGCTCAGTGCGAAGATATTATTCAGCCTAGTTGCAAAGAGATCCAGGATAAATGGACACCTCTTTTCGAGTCCTATGGCGTCAAATCAGTAGAATATCTTAATGGAGAAAGGCTTGAAGCATTTCTCCTAAACTACTTTGGAGGTAAATAACCATGGCTGAGATCTTTTACAACTTGTTGAACTCCCAAGCTTTTTGGGTAGTTATGGCGGTGTGGCTGATCATTTGTATCGCGTGGACCGAGAGATGGCGGCCTGTTTTTGAACGACTGGGCAAGATTGTGATTAAACCAGTGATCTTCCAGGAAGACCCTGAACCTAATAATGTTCCTTTTTATCCTCGAAAATTTCTCGAAGATGTTGCTAATGGCTTTCGAGATACCCTCAAACAACCATTCACTGACTTAATAAAGGTTGTTTCCAGATGGTTCATCAATCTCACTGGACTCATTTATTCCAAAGATCATCCATTTAGAACACTGGGATACTTGATACTGCTCGCCTGCTTCTTATTCTTCGTTCTTGCGGATGCTATTGCAGTAGCAAACACCTTGGTTGTATTAGATTTATGGGCAGGCGAACTCCCAGAAATACTCGGAAGATTTGACTTGGCTGTATTTGGCGGCTCGTTACTTGCCTTGATCATCGGCATGGCGCTCGTATTTGAAATTCGAAGCTCTTCCAGCGAATTCAGCCCCTGGTCTGAAAGAGATAGGCAGACAAGAGCCCTTGCACAAGGTGTGGCATTACTAGTAACTTTGCTTTCTTTGCTCACATTAATTGCTTGGGCGCTCTTCCGTTTGATCGAATTAGGAAGGCTTGATTCCAGCCCGTTTCTCGATGGCTTGCTAAACTGGGTTTTGTTTGGGTTGGTACCGATCAACAGCGCGCTCGCCGCCGCGATCACCTTCTTAGAATCTATCAGAGGTATTCTAGTTTTATTTGTCGTGGTTGGCTGGGCTCTAATCGGAGTGTTATATATTGTTAATTACCTTGCCACCATTTTAGGATCCATCCTGCCGTTTTTTGTTGACATCCTCTATCGGATAGTCTATATCGCAATAGATTTATTGCAATGGGTTATTACTACGCCTATTCAAGCGATATTTTTACCATTTAGGTGGATCGCTGGTTCAATGTCTGGGTCTTCGAAAGAAGATGATGGTAGTGATGAAAAAGAAAAGCCACATTCAACAAAACAAACTGTCAAGAAAGACAGTAATTAATCTGAATACATTTTGTTTTTTCCATTCGTTCAGAATGTAGGTTGTAAAGATTTGTAAATATACCAACAGTTTAGATAATGCAACTTTAAGCAACTCAGGAGAGGAAATTATGAAAGCCGCATGGCTTGTTCGCTGGATGGTGTGTACTTCTATTTTGCTTTCCTCCTGTGGAGGAGGGAATGGCGCAACCGCAACATCCTCAATAACACCTACTCCAACATCAACACCTCCCATTATAGAAGTTACTCCCCCACCAACTGATGTTACGCTCAACTTAAAGCCTGTTGTAGCCACGCCAGAATCAACAGGGGTGCAATTTTTAATAGATAACTCTAATTCCATTAGACAGGATTGTGGCGAAGTTGACGGTAGACGATTCGACTTTGTTAACTATATGCTAGATATCTTGCGTACAACTCCCGAGCCACTTGCTGATAACCTACACGTCGGAGTTAGTAGTTTTGGGAATGTTAATAACAATGGCTATATATCACTAATTCCCCCTCAAGTAGTGAATCCGGGATACCCACGAGTTGACAAATTAACCGTTACAGGCGACTCGCAAAATTACAGCACTGCAATTCAAAACGCTGTAAACGACATAAATGAACAATCTGTAATTATTAAATATTTGGTCATCCTTACAGACGGAGGGTTTTGGAAGGAAAGCCCTACAGCAGTGTTGGAAAAACTTAACAAAATAACCGAAAACAAAGACTTAATAGTACTTGTGGGTTTAATTTGCCCAGAAATACCGTCTATTCAGAGCGATATTGCTAAGTGGCAAACAAATATTAATGGAGTCCAAGGCTCGGTATATGTTTTCAGTAGTGTTGAAGATGCGGGCAGGTACCTTTTAGACTATTTGAAACCTTTTCTTCCTTATAGCTTGGCGATTTCATCTACAAATTATCTAGACGCAATAACAATACCTGGGGGGTATACGGGATCTTTCTTCCGATATTGGAATAAAGACATCAATTCACATCTGAGTATCAAAGAAACTATCACTGGCGACTTTTGGGATGTAACCCAGGTGCAATCCGACCATTCTTTTCAGCCAACGAATGGGTGCTTGCAATACAGTTTATTATTTCCAAACCCTGGAAATCATTGGTTGTTATTTATTCAAGCGCACACATTCGAAGATTTAAAATTAATATTAAGCACCGAAAACAGGCAACCACTTGAGATTGTAAATAATCAGACAAGGGTTTTTAACTTCCAAATCAAAGACGATGTGTTATCAGAATATGATTTACGAAACTGGAAAGACTGTTTCCAGGTAGATATAGTCGGACCAAATGGGTCTTCCGTCCCAATATCAAATGGTAATTTCAGTTTCATGCAGAGTATCGACTTCGACACTATTCAGGGACAAGCGCAGTGGTTCCCACAACCATTTCCGAATCCCGTACCCATTGATATAAAAATCAGATTCAAATCTAAGAACCACAACAACCCGGCATGGGAGGTTAAATATCCATTGCCAATCAAATTTGAACCTGTGTTTTCTCCTCCCAATCAAACGCTGTTAACCAACAATAATACTCCAGAAGCAACTGAAGTAATCTTGGCATTTCACAATGTCGCTTCTCAACCAAGAATATTTCTAGTTAGTGATTTGAGTTACGACCAGCTGATTGATCTTGGAAACAAAGTTTCAAATCAGGCGACTTTTCAACAGGTAAATTTCATGGTTAAGGGAGAGGCTTCTGAGCTGAGTTTTTCACAACCGTGCCATCTCTCACAAGGTGTTCCAAATCAATATAGCTGTATGAAATATGAGCAAAGCCTTCCATTAACATATACGTATACGCTCCAAACGTTCAAACACATCGTTGAATACTATCGTTTTAACAGGCTGATTTTTATATGGAAGGAATCGATAACAACCAAAGCAAAAGCATGGGAATGCTGGATAGGCACTAATACAATAAACTGCGACGGCAATATCACTGTACCTGACATTGTTCCAAAATAATAACTTGACCTGATACCTAAATGAGGTAAAAAACATGGACAACCTTCCGATTCCAAATATGCGCTCTAGTTGGGTAGCCGCATTAATCAACACTATATTTATGTTTCTTATTTATTACCTTTGTCTCTTTGGCACATTATTGAAAGAATACAGAGATCATTTCGATCATGACAGGTCGTTTGATAAGAGTGCGGAACAGCTTGCTATATGGGTTGACGTTCCGCGTTACTTTTATGCAGCAGGACCAGCAACAGTGCACGTACATGTAAAAAACGAAAGCAAGAAGCCATATAATGATGTAAAAGTATATCTCATAACCCGAGCTGATCCCAAAGTTCCCACTCTATTAATACCGAATGTTTTTAATGCAGATGTGTATTCCAGTCTTGTAGAATTTCCAATTATCGAACCACTATCAACTGCAAATGGGCGAGTATCGTTTATTACACAAGCAAATACCAGCATAACCAGCGTTTTACTGAAAGTAGGAGATGATGAGCCTCAACAGCTTTTTGCGGAGGCTGAAATACCATTTGTCGAATCGGGACCCAGAGCTCTTCAAATTGACTTTCTGGAACATGTTTTGCTACCTCCCTGGTCAAATGGCTTCATATTGACGTTAATTTTACTTTCAACGTTTTTAATACGAACCGATAAGGAAGCAAAGGATGAAGAAAAGATTTTCAATCCTGAAAACAAGTATCTTCCTACTCCTGTTTGGTGTAATGAATTTATAAATGACTATAAAAGATCATCTGCTGTTTTCGCGATTATGATTTTTATTACATTTACCATCTACCTGCTACTCGGGTCTATTGATGCAGTATTTCCGATTGCAGGAATAATTTTATTTACATGGTTAGTCATCAAGAGAGTACGACAAAAATCAGAACTGCAGTCAAAATTCTCATCCTCAACAATAATTCTTCTGGGATTTATCTCTGTAGCTTTGGCAGTATTTCTGGTTTTCTTTAATCCAAGGATTTTCATATCTGCTCTTGGAAAGGTTCTTTGGATATTATTAGGAATTGAGGGACTTTTAGTGTTTATTTGGTACTATAGTAGGCAGTTTGCTTCCGAAACAGATTCACAATTATCTGATACGGATGGGAAGAATGAGACGGAGCATGTCCGACATTCAAATGAACCAAAGGGCAAGAAAGAGCACTCGAAAAACATGTCAAAAAAATAGAATGTTTTTCATTTTCTTGTGTTTTATGCAATGACTTCCTTAGCGTCAACAAAAAATCCTCCTTACGGAGGATTTTCATGTGAGCGCGGAGGGGATCGAACCCTCAACAAACGGCTTAAAAGGCCGCTGCTCTGCCATTGAGCTACGCGCCCGCGTATCGAGCGAAGGGCATTCTAACACGACGGAAAGTGAGCGTCAACAAATTTTTACCGCGAAGGCTTGCATTGAGCTTGTCGAAATGGCGCTAAGTAACTATCTCAAAACTCTTTGAGGGCATATAATTTCAGTGCCAACAAAGGAAACCCAACGATGAAGAAAAAGACGCCACTACCCACTATCTGGGAGGTTCCCGATGAATTATGGAAGCGCATGGAACCGCTCATCTTGGAATTTGACCCACCCAAAGAAACGGGCAGACCGCGCATCCATCCGCGCAATGTTTTGGATGCCTTGATTTTTCGGATGCGCACGGGGTGTCAATGGAATCACATTCCACGCGTGTATGGCGATGATTCTACAATTCATCGAACGTTCCAACATTGGGTGGAAATCGATTTGTTTCCCAAGCTTTGGGCATTGTTGCTGGAGGAATGTGAAGAACTGGGGCTGGTGGATTGGGAATGGCAAGCCGCGGATGGCACGCTGGGCAAGGCTCGTTCGGGAGGCGATGAAATTGGAGCCAACCCGACAGATCGAGGCAAAAACGGCTCGAAAAAGAGCCTTTTGACGGATCGGTTGGGCGGGCCGCTTGCGATTATTGTCGCGGGGGCAAATGTTCACGATACGAAGTTGTTGGACAAAACGATTGAAGCCATTGTGGTGGAACGACCGAAAGTAACGAAAGCAAAGCCTCAACATCTTTGTTTGGACAAAGGCTATGACAACCCAACAGGCAAGGCGGCGATAGAGAAGCACCGCTATACGGGGCATGTTCGCCGTATTGGTGAAGAGAAGTTGAGCAGGGGTAAAAAAAGCATCCTGCTCGACGATGGGTGGTGGAAAGAACGTTAGCATGGTTATCCAAGTGTCGCGGCTTGTTGATCCGTTACGAAAAGAAAGCGAAAAACTATCTCGCCCTGCTTCAGTTTGCCTGCGCTATGCTTTGGTTTCGCAGATTGGCTCAGAATGCCTTTTGAGATAATTTCTAAGAACGCAAAGATTTAATTGGTTTTCTTAGTGAACTTCGCGGGCTTAGCGGTTAACTTCCCAAATGTAAGACATTCAAAATATAATGCGTCCATCAAGCAAGAGGTAACCATGGCTGACTTATTACATGTAGACGAACAGAATTTTCAAACCGAAGTGATGAACGCCAGCGAACCCGTGCTGGTTGATTTTAGCGCGGTCTGGTGCCAGCCGTGCAAAATGCTCGACCCTGTGGTCAAGCAACTGGCTGGCGAATGGGATGGCAAGGTCAAAGTGGTAAAAATTGACGCCGACGAGAATCCTAACCTTGTGATGCAGTTCGGCGTGATGGGCATCCCCACCCTGTTATTCATGAAGAACGGCGAGATCAAGGAGCGCATCACTGGCTTCATGCCGAAAGAGAAATTGGTGGCGCGGTTTAGCCCGCACTTTAACTAAAAACCTTTTCACCGCCAAGGGCGCGAAGAACGCAAAGAAATAAAAACCTTTGTGTACTTCGTGCCTTCGTGTTTAAAACTACTTCCGCATCAACTGATCGAGTTCGGCAAGATCCACGCGGGAACTCAGATCGAAACTCATCGGGGAAACGGAGATCATCCTCTTTTTTCTCAGAACGTACACATCCGTATCTTCGGGTTCGCGGTCGAAATCTCCATTCGCGCGGTAGCCAACTGTGCCGGGCTCATCCCATGACGCGCGCTCGGCGGGAGTCGGCTCGTAATACCGCTGGCGGGATACGCGAGTCAATTGCCAGGGGGTATCTGGCGCGGCATCGGAGGGGATTTCCACCTTGAGCAAATCCACATCAAAAGGAAACTTCTTTTCCAATAACATGCGGCCAAACTTCGCGGCAAACTGCGCGGCAATTGGGAATTCCACATCGGTGGAGTATGAAAGATGATATTTCGAATCGGTCTCCAGTGAGATTGCCATCGAAGGGATTCCCAGCGAGGCGGCTTCGAGCGCCGCGCCCACCGTCCCTGAGATGGTCACGCCCGACGCGACATTTTCGCCGTAATTGATCCCCGAAACGACCAGATCAGGCTTGCGTTTCATTACATCATAAATTCCGTGGAGGACCGCCTGCGCGGGACTCCCGCCCACCGCGAACACGCTCCATTCCTGACCGTTGACCTGCACGCGCTCCTCGCGAATGATCCCATCGGACGTGTTGGGCAGACTGCGCCCCATGCCGGTGCATTGGTCGCGCGGCGCGGTCACAGTGACAAACCCAACGTCCGAAAGAGAAGCGGCGGCCGCCCACAAGCCGGGCGAGCGAATCCCGTCGTCGTTGGTTAAGAGAATTTGTGGTTTTGTGGTTGACATGAATCTTCCTACTTTCACGTTGCAAATAAAAAGGAGCGGGTAACCGCTCCTCATCATCATGGCGCCCTCGGCGCGACTCGAACACGCGACCTATTGCTCCGCAAGCAAGCGCTCTAATCCACTGAGCTACGAGGGCATTTGGCAGGCGGGGATTTTAATTCAGAAACGGAGGCTGGTCAAGTTAATCGCTACGAACGCCAATCTGCCGGGGAGAACTCATTGCTATGAACCAGTTTCAGGAATTCGGGAACAATTCCGGGATCGAATAATTTCCCGGTTTGTTCTTTGATGTATTCGATGGCTTTCTGCTTTGTCCATGCGTTCCGATATGGGCGTTCGGAGATCAGGACATCGTATACATCGGCAATGGAAAATACCCGCGCCGAAAAGGGAATTTGCTCGCCCTTGAGATTATCTGGGTAGCCGGTGCCGTCCCACCGTTCATGATGCCAGTGTGGAATATCGAGCGCGGGAGATAGATAGTTGATCGGGGTTAGTAATTCCACGGCAACGACGGGATGTTTGCGCATGATGCTCCACTCATCTTCTGTGAGCGGACCGGGCTTGAGGAGAATGTCATCAGGAATGGCGACCTTGCCAATATCATGGAGGATGGCGCCGCGGCGAATATGGATCAACTCTTCCTTTGCCACGCCCAAGGCAAGCGCAAGTTGCACTGTCATATCTGCCACCCGACGGGTGCGTCCTTCAGTTTCCCGATCCCGAAAGTCCAGGGTGCGCAACCAGCCCTCGATGGTCGAATCGTATGCCATGCCCAGTTCCGCATTGGATTTTTGCAGATTCTCGAACAAAATAGCATTGTCGATGGCTATGGCGCCCCTCCCCGCAAGAATGTCGAGAAATTCAAGCCATGGCGCGTCCGGATTTAGAATCGAGGAATGAAATACCTCCAGCACGCCAAGAATGCGCCCCTTTGTGATAAGCGGCGAGCCCATGTAGGAGACAAATTTTTCACCTTGTAGATAGGATGGCAGGTCGCCGCCCTGCGCGTTCCCGGTGATGTTTGGGTAGTGGATACGTTTTCTTTCCAGCGCTACTTGCCCCGCGTATCCGGTCCCAAGTTTGAGAAAGACTGATGGGTGAGTATTTGACCGGAAGCCACTCGATGCCGCCAGGGTGAGCAGGTTGGTTTCAGAATTCATCAGCAGGAGGGTGGAAGCATCCGCGGGCAGGAGGGTGTTTGCTTGCTCAAGCAGGAGGGGGAGGAGCAGGTTCAAGTCGAGGTTGGAGGCGATGGCGAGATCGATACTTCGCAATCCCGTCATCCGCTGCGACTGTTGCCGCATTCTCAATTCAGATTGTTTGTATTTTGTGATGTCTCGCGAAAACAGGATCTGTTGGGAGGGGGAAAGGCAGGTTAAGCGTCCGTCGAACCAAAATTTCTGGCCATCAAACGTGGTTAGTGAGAACTCAAAGGGAAGGGTATGACCGCTTTGATAAAATTCCTTAAGCCCGCCTGGGTGGTTTCTTGAGGGAAGCAGTTCGCCTATTCGCTGGTAATGAAATTCCCCTGAAAATTTTTCAGCCAGGTGAGGGGCGGTCAACTTGTAATCTAAGATGTTCCCGCGAGCGTCTAGAATTACAACCAGATCGGCGGATGATTTGAGAATCGATTCGAGCAGGGAATCTGCCGGACGCGCTGTGAATTGATTGTTCATCAGGCATTAAAATAAAAACACGGCGGACGCGGGGCACAGTGAATCCCTTGTCACCATGCCCCCCAATTCCACCGCGTCACCCAAGGTGAGCCAGTTTGGTTAGGCACCTTGCAGCGCCTGGTTTACCTGTTGGGCAAAATCAGCCAGATCTTCAGCCCGTATCGATTTAATGATGGATGCTTCGCGATCGGACAAGGCAAAGGGTTGTCCCAGGTATCCGTTCGCGAGCGCCTCCTCGGGTGTTTTGAGGAGCGTTTCTCGAAATTGTCCGCTGACTACAGCCGCGGCAAATAAGCGATGGAGTCCCGCGCGTTTGACAGACTGCTGGCGATAGCCCAGGGATGGTTTTTTGTAAGTGTCAAAGGTGAGCAATGCCATGATGTTCTCCTACTTCCAAGTTAACAGCCTATCGCCCACCGGTGCAACCGTCGGCAGGAGATCGTCGTCCGCCGGTGCAACCGTCGGCAGGGGATCGGCGTCCGCCAGTGCAACCGTCAGCAGGAGATCGGCGTCCGCCAGTGCAACCATCGGCAGGTGTATGCAGGGAGAATTTGTTGTTCATGGGATGTTTCCTCTTTCTTTCAAATTTTTTCCCATGATACTCGCCCCCAGGCTACAAAACAGGCTACAAAATCAGTATAGACAAATCTGAAGTATTACATAGTTAATTCGATGTAAATTTTGTCAAAATCTTCAGAAGGAGACAACCCTAACTCGTTCATTAGCAAGGTTTTGTACTCATGATACCGATGCACAATAGCCCCGCGGTCACCTATCGCCGCGTATGCCCGCAATTCGATCTGACAAATCGCTTCATTGTAACGATCCTGTTCAACTGCTTTCTTGCAAGTGGCAAGACATTCCTGAAATTGGTTGGTATCCAGATATAGTTGCGCAAGCTCATCTAAAACAGAACGATAGATACGTCCCAACCGCTCCCGCTCGATCAGGACCCAATCCGCGTCGAGATCAGCAAGAAATGGACCTTCCACCAATTCTGCCGCTTTGCGATATAGCCCGATTCGCTCGATCAAATCCTGGGTTTGATAGACTTTCTTCAGGAAGGACTCGAATGCGTCTACATCATACTCATAGTCCATCGCGCGATTGAATCGGTAATATTCATCCTCAAACAGGATCGCATTTCGTCCCACAGCGCGACGAAGCCAATAAATACCGTGCTTGAACTTTGTTCGTATAGCGTCTGGATCATCGATATCGGGCCATAAAATCTCAGCCACTTGTTCTTTTGTGACCGGTTCCTGGTTGTATAAGAAATAAAAGAACAAATCTCGAACCGATTGTGTGCGCCAATCGGAAACGTTAACCGCCCTGCCGCTAACAACAACTTCGGCGCGCCCTAATGCCTTGATTTTAATGCTAGCAGTGGGCATTTGAATAGTTTGAGCAAACCTGCGCAGAATCCTGCGCACAGATGGTAACCTCTCGCTTAATATTCGGGAATTTTCAAACAATCTGCTAAATTGGCGTCCAATAGTAGTGTCCGTTTGCAGTAACGCAAGCCAAGACGAAGCCTGGTGCAAGGCAACCAGCAAGGCATGTTGCAAGTGGTTTGTCCCCTCAATAATATTTTGAAATTCCAGCCGGGTTTTATCTTTCTCTTCAGAGTGATTGTATGCAGCCATCAGCCATATAACAGACCAGCAATATTCCACATCGCGGCCGTCTTGTAGAAAACGCGATTTGCTGTCATTCAGGTGAATGATAGCTTTTTTGAAATCACCATTTATGAAGCAAAGCCTGCCTTGTAGCAAAGCCCACAAGCCGCGTTCATAACTTGATGGATTGATTTTTAATTTCTTCCTAAATTCTTTGAGCAGTTCATCCGCTGTGTTCACATCATTTTTTAGAAGCGCCAAATTCGCGCGCGCCAAAATCAGATAGTTTACAATGAAAACAGCGGAACAACTTTCAGCTACAATGCTTGCTTGTTCATAGGCGCGTTCAGCGGCATCAAACTCTTCGATTTCAGTATATAGATCGCCCAACCCGGTCAGAATCAACGCTTCGGCGTGTTGATTACGACTATTGCGAGCGCACTCCAGCCCTTCTTCAAAACTATCCGAAGCGAATTCATATTCGCCTACTTGTAAGTAAAGCACCGCAAGATTGTTCAATGTATTCGCCTGGGTATAAAGATTCTTTTCACGGCGTAATCGATTTAACGCTTCTTGATACAAATTCTTCGCGACTTCGATATCTCCAATAGTCGCTCGAACCATGGCTGTCTCAACTAACAGCATCGAAATGCTGCCGGTTTCCTTTAACTCGTTGTAGAGGTGGAGTGAACGTTCAAGGTCTTCGACGGCATTTCGTGCCTGCCCCAAACGATAATAATTTAATCCTCGAGTTCTTAACGCTTCCGCATAAAGCGTTTGCATCGACATATCCGTTTCGGCTATTTTGAGGGCATTATTTACATCTTTGATCGAATCTTCATATTTTGCAAGCAATCGCAGGGCGTGCGCGCGGCGGATCAACGCAAGAGCCAAGCCGCTTTGGTTATGCTCTCTTTGGTACGTTTCAACTGCAATGTCGAGCAAAGCATTTGCTTCGGGTAAATTTCCCTTCATGGCTGAAATCATCCCTCGCAACGAGATCAACCCCGGCTTCGAGCGGATCACAGCCGGTGGCAGGCTGTTGACCCAGCCTTCCAGCGTGATCAGCGCCGTTTGCAACATGGGCGTGCCAGCCCGTTCGATCAATTCTGCAAGCGTGTTGGGGTCGTTTAATTGTTTGCAGGTGTAATAGGCTTTTTCCCATTCGCCCTCCGCTTCATGCGCGGTGACCATCCTCTTCAATAAGAGAGGAATATCTTCGGGGTACTCTTCCCGCAGGCGGGTTTGTAAAAACTCTCGGAAGAGAGGATGGTATCGGAGCCAGCGCCCATCTTCCAAGGGCAGAACGAACAGGTTCTTATCCAAAATGAAGCCCATCAGGTTAAGCCAATTTTGCGGCGCTCCATAAAACGGACCCAGCACGATCTCGCAAAACTCCGCGTTGAATTCCTCCGGCAGGCATGTTCGCAGAAGAAACTCGCGCACATGACGGGGTTGCTGGTCGAGCACCTGTTTCCCCAAATAGGCAAACGTATCCTTGCCTGAAAATTGCACCTCGGTGGAATTGGAAAGCACCATGCCGGTGATCCACCCGCCCGATTTCTCCACAAATTCGTTAGCCTTTTCATCTGCCAGGTACTCGTGGTGGTTTTGTATGTAGAGAGCCTGAATTTCACGCGGCTGGAACGCCAGGTCGGTATGGTTCAAACCCTTCACCTGCTCGCGCGCCACCATGAGGGTGACATCATCGAGTTCGGGCAGGGTGCGAGAGGAAATGATCAGGTGACAGTTCTCATCCACTAATTGTAAGAAGCGGTTGACCAACGAAGCAACGACCGCCACATCATCCAACAAGTGAAAATCGTCGAGGATCACGAAATAATCGCCTTCCGCCTGATCGTATAACTCGTTCGTCAAGGCGACGAGAAGCGCTTCCGCGTCGCTTTCCATCGATTTCAGGTTGTTCAACAGTGGTTGCGACGCTTCGCCCACCTTCGGGAACCGCTCTGCCAGCGATGCGATCAAGTACGCCATGAACCTCTGCGGGTCGCGATCCAGCGGATCTAAGGTAAGCCAACACACCGGAACTTTTGCCTGATGGGCAAGATCGATGAGCAGAGACGTCTTACCATACCCCGCGCTGGCAGAGAGCAAGATCAACTTGTTTTCCAGAAACCCGTTCATTTTCTCCAGCAGGCGCGGGCGCGAGAGCAGTTCCCGCCGGCGGTTCGGGATAATGATCTTCGTTTTACTGATCGGGATGGATGATTTTGTCATTGGACGGAATTAGCCGTTCCCGTTGAAATCTTCCAAATTTCATCACACTTTCGCGCTTTTAGGGAGACTTTAGAGTAAGGATTTTTTCAATTCTCCCAGCAGTTGCGCATGGATGCCGGGGGCTGTGGCAAGAATGGACAGCGGGGGCGTCAGATAATCCGCCCCGCCATGCACATTCGTGACGCGCGCGCCAGCCTCTTCGCAGATCAACCCGCCTGCCGCCACATCCCACGGGTGCAGGGAAAGTTCCCAAAACCCGTCCAGCCTTCCTACGGCGGTGTATGCCAGGTCCAACGCCGCCGAGCCGAGACGGCGCACGCCCTGTGTCAACTTTGCGAGATGCGAGAAATTCGACATGTTATCCTGCTTTGTATTCCACGTATCGTAGGGGAATCCAGTCACGAGCAAGCTCTTCTGTAATTCGGTAACGCCAGCCGGTTTGATCCTTTTGCCGTTCAAGTATGCTCCACTGCCGCGTTCCGCGCAGAACATTTCGTCACGAAGCGGATCGTACACCGCGCCAAACGTCAAGGCGCCGCGAAACGCGTAGGCGATGGACACAGAAAAAATCGGGAGGTGATGCGCGTAATTCACCGTCCCATCCAGCGGATCGATGTACCAGACATGTTCATCGTCTCCGTGAATAACCCCGCTTTCCTCGCTGAAGATATGATGCCCGGGAAAATCGGATTGAACTTTCCCAAGTAGAAGCGCCTCAGATTGATGATCGACCTCGGTGACGAGATCGATCACGCCTTTATATTTCACCTCGTGTTCCTTGTCATACCCGTCGCGCAGAATCGCCCCCGCCCCTCGCGCAAGTTCTTCGACGTACGATAGCGTTGGTTGCATAAGACTCCCGAAACGTATTGCGGCGGGTTTTCGCCCGCCGCACTTGTGAATGAACTATTTTTTTAATTCGTCGAGTGTTTTGTAAATATCGTACAGTTCATTCTGTATTTCATCGCGGTCGCGCATCGATTGCTGTAAGAGCGCTTCGAAGGCTGGTCGCTGATCGGCGGGCAGGGTGCCGAGTAACCGCTCAGCTCGCATGATCTGCGTGTTTTTATGACGCAGTTTATTTTCAAGACGGGTGCGATAGCCTTGATAAAACCTTTCCATATCCAGTGGCAAGGGCTGGGTAAATGGTTGCTGGGTCACAAGTTCTGCCACTGTCAGCAGGAAATCTTCAGTATCGATGGGTTTTTCCATGAAGCGCGAGGCGCCCAGGCTCAAGGCAAAATCCTTATCCTCCGGGGTAACGTAAGTGGCGGAAAGGAAAACGACCGGGATGGCGCGCGTTTCGAGGTTGAGCCGTAATTTTTGCACGAAGGCGTAGCCATCCAGTTTAGGCATCAAAATGTCGGTGACGATGAGCGCGGGCCTTTGCCGCGCAACCACTTCGAGCGCTTCCTCGCCATTGCGGGCGGTCAGCACAGAATAGCCTTTAAATCGCAGAGTCACTTCAAGCAGTTCGAGAACATTAGGAACATCCTCGACGATCAAGACGGGTCCATAGGCGGCGCACATAACCCGATTTTACCGTATCCCTAGGATGGACAAACCCGCCTCATGCTCTGACATGAAACTGCTACAGTTTCCCGGCGCGATTCGCGCCCTCAACGACTCAACCCTGCCAGACGCGCGAGCCTAACGCCGAGCAGGCAAATTCCACGGCAATCTTCGCGGTCTGATTTTTTTCATCAAGAATAGGATTCACTTCCACAACATCCATGCCGATGAGTTTGCCGGTTTCCGCCACCACTTCGCACGCCAGGTGTCCTTCGCGATACGTTAACCCACCGGCGACCGGGGTGCCCACACCCGGAGCGAAGCGCGGATCGAGCGCGTCCAAATCCATCGAGAGATAGATCCCATCCACATTCCGGCTGACGCGTTCGATGCATTGTTCCAACGCCGCGACCATGCCGATGCGGTCCACCTGTTCCATGCTGAGCACGAGCGCCCCGGCAGAGCGCAGGTTTTCTTTTTCACCGGGGTCGAGATCGCGCGCGCCAATGATGGCAACTTTCGCGGGGTCGACGACCGGCCCCGGCTCATCGTAGAGCGCGGTGAGGCGCGGGTCGCCGAGGCCGCATAGGGCGGCTAACGACATTCCGTGAATGTTTCCCGAAGGGGTGGTGAGGTGTGTGTTGAAGTCGCCGTGCGCGTCCAGCCAGATCACGCCGATTTTCTTTTGCTTTGCCGCGCCGCGCACGGAGCCGATCGAAAGGCTGTGGTCTCCGCCCAAGACAAGCGGAAAACACCCGCTTTGCATGGAGGTGGCGACCGCCCCAGCCACTCGCCGGCTCATCGGCACGATGCAGTCAATATATTTGAGTTTGGGGTCGGTGATCGAACAGGTCTCTTGAATCGCCACTTCAACATTGCCCTTATCTTCCACGGTATGCCCCAAACTTTCGAGGCGTTGTCGAAGGCTTGAATATCGAATTGCGCTGGGCCCCATATCTACGCCGCGGCGATCCGCGCCGAGGTCGATGGGCACGCCGATGATATCGATTTGCATGGGTTACTCCTAAAATAATTTTGTCGCCAAGGATTTACTACCTGCGAGCGAGAGTGTTTCTTAAGTCTTTGTTTAGACACGTATTATACGGATTTCACGGAGAAAACCATTTCGGGTGTCCCGTAACCAACGGGAAAGAGCCTCACCACGAAGGACACAAAGTCTTGCGCTGAGTTCGTCGAAGCGACACAAAGTGGGGAAAGAGCCAAGATTCCTTGTGTTTTTCCTTTGTGACCGTCGTGTCCTTTGTGTTTGAAAAATGGTTTCCCGTTAAAAACGGTAGAGCTACCATTTCAAAATTCGTGTTTGACCGTGTCATCCGTCAAATCCGTGTACTGCGACTGAAAGGAGTGTCGAAGTATCCGTGTACTTAAGAAACAGTGTCTGACAGTTTTAAAACAGGACTCAGACACTTGCGCCGAGCGCCAGTGCGGCGTGAACGCTGAAAACGCTGATACAGATTGAAAGACTCACAAATTGTACATCGTTACTTTATTTTTACCGGCATCCTTCGACTGGTACAAAGCCCGGTCGGCGGCTTGCAAGATAAATTCATCGGTGTCGCCGTGCAGGGGGTAGGATGCCACGCCCGCCGAAAAAGTGGCGCTCAACTTCATGCCTTCATACTCGATGGTCGTATCCGCAAAATCCTGACGCCAGGTTTCGGCGCGTTCGTACGCTTTTTCAAGCGTGGCGCCGGGCATAAGGATCACAAACTCCTCCCCGCCAAAACGGCAGACCACATCTCCTTTGCGCGTGTGTTGAATGAGAAACGCGGCGATCTCCTGCAGGACAATATCTCCGCATTTATGGCCGTAGGTATCGTTGAACATTTTGAAATTGTCCATGTCCATGATGACCACGGAAAGGGGAGTCCCATCGCGTTCCGCCCGCGCCACTTCCTGCGACAAAAATTCGTTCATATAGCGGCGGTTGTACACTTCCGTCAAAGGATCGCGGATCGCCTGTTCCCGCAACTCATCGCGCAGTTGATTGATCTCCTCTAGTTGACGAGTGAGCGCCTCATTGGCAAACGTGAGATCGTTTTCCAACCATTTATGCTCGGTAATGTCGTGCGCGACGATCACGCGCCCTTCGAACTGGTTCTCTGAATTGTATAAAGCGGTCACCATCACTTCCAGCGCGCGCGGCGGGTCACCGGGAATTTGGATCTCGTTCCGCGACTCATTGGCAACGAGGAAGTGATGGAGAAGGTCGGGCCAATCCTGAAACACTTCCAGCGGATCTTTGCCGACGATCGCATCCATGCTTTTGCCCAGTGTTTTTTGCGCAATGGTGTTTGCATCCACAACCACGTCGTGGGCATCTACCACAAAGACCATCTGAGGAATGTATTCCAGCACCGTGTGCCGCGCAATGGGGATGAGATCGAAGATGCGCAGCCCAAACACGCCGATCACGATCAACACCGCGGAGACCATGAAAGAGATGGGCGTCAGATCGATGTGCAGAGCGGATTTCGGCAGAAAACTAAGCGCCAGTTGATACACCACATTAGCCAAAATCGGAATCAACGCCGCGGCGATCAGCGCATACATCTGCCTGCGATAAATGTTTCGATGCTGAACCGCGCGCCGGATGAGCAAAATGATCGCCGCCAGACTTACGAGATACGCATACACGAGGGCGACGGCGTACCACGGTCCGCGCTCGATCATCAGCGGGCCGCCAACCTCAGACACCTCGCTAACGGAGGCGTAATACAAGTGGAACCACTGTTCCGAAAACAGAAAGAGGAGCGAGATCCCGGGCAGGATAAAGAATAATGAAGCGGTATAACGGTTTAGCCATCCATCCAACCCGTTATACCGCAAGGCAAAGAAGAACCAAAATATGGGCACCGTTAGGATACCGATATTCTCGATTTTGAGCCATAGCAGTTTCGTTTCCAGCGATGAGGAAAGCGTGATCATCGCGTAGGAAAAACTCCACGCGGCGAGCATGACCAGCATGAAAAACAGAGACCTGCGCCCGGGCGCTTGGGGCTTGCGCGCCAACAACGCCGCAATGAACGCGGCGATCAGCGAGTTCGCCAATAGAATTGAAGCAAAGAAAATCCACTCAGTACTCAAGAAAAAAACCTACATGTTGGATAAAAAAAGGCGGGTTTCCCCGTCTTTTCGGTTCAAGCAGTCCTATAATACCCCACATCCACAGAATATGCCCTTCCACGTTTGATAACTTGCCTCACCAGATTTGTCCCGTAGCGATAGCCCAAGTGACGATAGTCCGGCGCGTTCAGGATTAACATGTCTGCCTGTTTGCCGACTTCGATAGAGCCGATCAAATCGGACCTGCGGATTGCGTGCGCCGAATTGATGGTCGCGGCGGCGATGGCTTGGGCGGGCGTGATCTTCATGGCGCGGCACGCCAGCGCAATGACAAACTGCATGGACTCGTTCCACGTGGTGCCTGGGTTGCAATCAGTGGCAAGGGCGAAGTAGGCGTCGGCGGCGATGAGTTTTTGCGCGGGGGTGTAATGATTTTCCGCAAGCCCGAACGGTGTGCATGGAAGCGACACGGCAACCGTCTCTGATTTTGCTAACGCGGCAATATCGGCATCGGAGGTGACCACCAAATGATCTGCAGACGCCGCGCCCAACTCTGCCGCGAGCGTCGCGCCGCCGAGGTTGTCGAATTCGTCAGCGTGGATCTTAAGCGGGAATCCGAGTCCTTTTGCTTTCTTGAGAATTTGCTCCGATTGCTTCACGTCGAATGCTTTGGTCTCGCAGAACACATCCACAAATGGGAGTGAGAGTCGCGGCGCGTGAGTCTCCCACCATTCTTTGAGCATCGGCAGCATCGTCTCGCAAACGAGATCGGTGTAGCCTTGCGGGTTGTCCTTGTATTCGGGTGGGATGGCGTGCGCGCCGAGGAACGTGATGGCGAGGTCGAGCGGCGATTCATCGTCGAGGGCGAGCAGAGCTTTGAGCAGGCGCAGTTCGGTGGCGGTTTGCAGACCGTATCCCGTTTTGGCTTCGGCGGTGGTGGTGCCGTGGATGAACATACGCAAAAGGCGCGAGCGACTCTGCGTGATAAGAGTCTCCATGCTGGCGGCGCGCGTCTTCTTGACCGTCGAAATGATCCCGCCGCCCTCCGCCAGAATCTCAAGGTAGGGCTTGCCCGACATTTTTTTCTCGAACTCATCGGCGCGGTCGCCCGCCCAAATGAGATGCGTGTGCGGGTCTACGAAGCCGGGCATGAGCACGCATCCGCTGGCGTCGAGAGTCGGTTCGTCGGGATAGGATGCTTTGAGTTCGGGCGTCGTTCCCACCGCGACGATCTTTTCATCGTGGACAACAACCGCGCCGTCTTCGATGATGCCGAGGTTACCGAGGGCATGTCCGCGCTGGGGACCGCCTTGCAGGGTGAGGAGTTGGGAGGAGGAGTGGATGAGCATGGGAAGGAGGAGAGAATTAGAGGATTGGAGAATTAGATAGCGAACTGAAGATAAAAAGACGCTCAAATCGAGCGTCTAACTTTTCAGCACAGGAACCACATAATCATCCTTTTGCGATTTTTCAAACAAAGCCATTTGCCTTTCCATTTGAAATTCTATTTGTGGCAATGGATTGTAGTTAAGAATAATTGCTTCCAACATGGGATTGCGATTCTTCTCACTGGCGCCAACGTGATAAAAATGCTCACGAGTCAAAATAGTGAAACGAGTAGCGTATTTATCAACGGCAGGATTTGCCCGATATTGATTGCTGTGCCATGTGGAAAGCATGAATTTTGCATGTGTTGAAGCGAGCGCATCGTAAAGCTCCTGCTCGCTCTGCTCTGACCACGAATTGAAGTAATCCACATGCCTGCCAATGTAGGGCGGATCGCAATAGATAAAATCATTTGCAGATGCAGACGAAATCGTCGTCTTGAAATCTTGAGGGACAAAATTCCAATCATATTGACTCAGCGCATCGGCGACATATTTAATTTGATTTGCGATCTTGGTAATGTAGGCTTTTGCAAATCGTTCGGGTTTATGCCCAAAAGGAACGTTGAATTCGCCCTTCTTGTTGAATCGCATGACTCCATTGAAACAAGCGCGGTTCAAAAAGAGCATATCCAAAGGATTGCCAGTTTGATTGAAACGCTCTCGAACTTCGTAATAATGATCCTCGCCCTTTTCTTTCAGTAATGCGCCTTGTTTCTCCAGAAATTCTTTGGCAATTCCTATTGTGATATTGCCTTTCTTGATGGCATTGTAGAAGTTGATAATATGCGGGTTAACATCAGCAAAAATTGCACGTTGAGGGCGCATATTGAAGCCAACAACGCCCGAGCCCATGAAAGGTTCGATCCATGTCCCATTCTCATCGAGAAGAGCGTGGTCTTTAATCCATTCGACCAACTTGGTTTTGATTCCCTGACATTTCAAGGGCGGAACTTTTACTGTCCATTGATTATCAGGCGTGGAGATATGATCCTTGAAAGTTTCAACGAATTCAGTCAATGCCTGCTTGAATTCCGCTTTGAGGTGTTCCTGTCTTTGTTTCAGCATCGTTTCTCTGTAGCAGATTATACAACACCCAACAAGTTGCAGTTATACTCCCACCATGCCCATCCTCCTCCGTCCCGCCACCGAATCTGATCTCTCCACCCTCTACGAGCAACAATTTGACCACGAAGCGACGGCGGCGTTCCCATCGCAGAGGCGAACGCAGATTTTTGGAAAGATGCTCTGAAAAGTCCATCTGTACCCCGCTTAAAACTACCCGGTAGATGGATTTTATTTGAGTAGTGTTATGGATTCGGCGATGTCGTCCATGATCGGGAAGAGTTCCCCGGCGAATTCTTTGGGCGTGACGAGTTGGACCATGATCAAGGCGCCGCTGGTCTGGAAAACGAGCATATGCGATTGGGCGGAAATTGTGCCGCCAGTGGCAGTGGGCGTATCTTGAATAAATTCCATGACGCCGATTTCCACGCCGCTTGCGCTGGTAATCGCCAGTTCATCCATTTCCACGATTGTCACACCGTTCTTTTCCATCTCCTCCTCGAGGAACCCTGTGACGAACGAGACTGGCAACCCAGCCAAAAATTTATCCTTGACGGCGGTGATGGTCAAATTGGAGCTAAATCCCTTTACAACGTATTTCGAATCTTTATTGACGGCGATCACGCGGATGACATCCGGATCGAGATTTTTGAACGCGTCGGCTGACGCTTTCAGTTCGGGATTCTCCTCCGCCATGCTGTTTAGAATCTCGGTGATATCCTTTGCGCTGAGAGGGATAATGAACCAGTCAGAAGGGAGGGTGAGTTGAAACTTGTTGTCGTAGTCGATGAACACTGTAGTCCCGCCTGAGCCTTCATGGGTTTCGACTCCTGTCGGCGCTGGCGTGGGAGACTGCGTTTGTGTAGGGGTCGCGCTGGGAGTGGGGGTGGGACTTGGCGTGAAGGTTTGTGTAGGCGTGGGGGTCTCTGTGGCGAAAAAAGTAGACACGTCTGAGAACCCACACGACATACCTGCCAGGGAGAGGCACAATACGAAAACCGTAAAACCGAACAATCCCTTGTGTTTCATCCTATCCTCCTAACGATGAGAGTCAAAACTCCCGGTCATTATATCCGGGAGGTGAGCGCGTGAGTTTCCGTAAACCGAGGGACGGGCTTTTCGATCAAATATTCCTTGCGCTGCGCGGGTCGAGCGCGTCGCGCAGACCGTCGCCAATGAAGTTGATGCACAACACGGTCAGCATGATCATCAACCCCGGGAAAAGCCATAACCACGGCGCGGTTTGCAAATACTTCACCGCGCTATCCAGCATGTTGCCCCAACTCGCGGTGGGAGTCTGCACACCGAGACCAAGGAAACTGACGTAGGCTTCGCTGGTGATGGCGTTGGCGACCCCCAACGTGGAGGAGACGATGATCGGGGCGATGGTGTTGGGCAAAAGATGTTTGAAGATAATACGCGCGTCTGAAACGCCGAGGGCGCGCGAGGCGGAGATGTAATCCATTTCTTTCAACGACAACACATTGGCGCGGACGATACGTGCGAGATACATCCAACTGGTGAACCCGATGACGAGGATGATGACCACCACGCTCCCACTGAACGCGCGCCCGAGGAATTGAATCTCGGGGACGCTCCCGCCGAGCGCTTTCGATAGGACGATCAACAAGAACAGGCTGGGAATAATGAGCATCGCCTCGGTAATGCGCATCAGAACGTCGTCCACCCATCCGCCGAAATATCCCGCGATCGCGCCGACCAACACGCCCACAACCACCTCAACGATCACGGCAAAAATACCAATGGTGAGCGAGATCTGCCCGCCATAGATGGTGCGGGCAAGAATATCGCGCCCGATCGTGTCGGTGCCAAACGGGTGCTCGCGCGAGGGCGGCTGGAGCTTCTGCGCGGTGTCGTTGCAATTGGCGTATGCCTCGGCGGTTAGGAATTCGCCGGTGGGGGCGCAAATGCCGCGCGAGAATACCAGCCCTCCCATCCAAATATAGAGGAGCAATACGATCATCCCGCCGAGCGCGAAGAGCGCGGCTTTATGCTTGCGGAACCTGCGCCACATTAATTGACCGGGGGTGAGCGGTTGGTTTTTCATACCTTCGAGGGCTGATGATTCAGGGAGTGTGATGGTCGTCATGCGGGCATCTCCCGGTTATGCGATTCGGATGCGCGGGTCGAGGAACGAGTAGGCGATGTCGGTAACGAGTTGAAAAAACACCACCGCCAAACCGGTCATCATTAAGATACCCATCAATACCGGGAAATCCGATTGGGAGATGGATGTGACAAACAGCCGCCCGGTGCCGGGCCAGGCGAAGATGGTTTCGGTCAATACGGCGCCGGCAAGCAGAAAGGGAATATCCAGACCGATGAGCGTGACGAACGGCAGTGTCGCATTACGTAAGGCATGTCTGATGACGACGATGTGCTTTTGCAATCCTTTGGCGCGCGCGGTGCGGATGTAATCCAAGCCGAGCACTTCCAACATGGAGGAACGCACGTAACGACTATACCCGGCAATGCTGATGATCGAGAGGGAAACCACCGGCAGGATCATGTGCAGGGCGATCTGCCCAGGTGTGCGCCCCACCTGCGGGTCGAACATGCCGACCGTGGGGAGGTACGGCAAGCCCCATTCTTTGAAATTGATGCTGAATAAGTACATGAGCAATAATGCCAACAGGGGAATTGGCATGGCGTAACCGATGAATGAGAACCCGGTGAACAGGTTATCGAATAACGAATATTGACGCACTGCCGAATACACCCCGAAGGCAAGCGAAAAAACAATGATGACGATCTCCACCACTCCCATCAAAAGCAAAGTGTTGGGCAACCGTTCGGTAACCAGTTCGGAAACGGGGCGTTTGTTGATGAGCGAATTTCCAAAGTCGCCGCGCAACACGCCCAGGCGCTTGCCCGGCGTTTCAGGAATGCCGTCCCCATCCATGTCGATCTTCATCCAATCATTGCCGGCGAGCCACACTACATATTGAACATAAACGGGTTGATCCAGCCCCAATTGGCGGCGGAGGCGCTCTCTGTCGGCAGGTTTCGGAGGCGTGCGCACTCCCAGCGAAGCGATCGGGTCGCCGAATGCCTGCATCAACAGGAACAATACCAGACTGATCAGGAAGAGCTGAGGGATGGACTGGAGGACACGCCGAAGGATGTAGTTGACCATGACGACCGCCTGTGTTGAAACAAAGCGACGGACAGGGTGACTTGTTGGATCGCCCTGTCCGCCATTTCGTTTGTTGAGTTACTCGCTAATCGACCATTCGTTTGCGTTCCAGAATGGCGATGCCCCGGAGAATTTCACTCCTTGCAGGCGGTTGCTTACAGCCCACAGGTCGGGGTCTTTCCACATGCCCACCCAGACCACTTCGTCGAACATGATCTGCCCGATCTGATAATAAAGTTGCTTGCGGGCTTCCGGATCGGTCTCGGTGGCTTGCTGGTCGAATAACGCGTCCAGTTCGGGGTTGCAGTAGCCTTGCCAGTTTCCGCCGTCCGGGTTATCCGGTCCCACAACTTGCGAGCACAGCCAGTAAGAGGATTGCTCCGGGTCGGGGAAGCTGGTCACGTCCGACCATTCGGCAATATCATAGTTGCCGGTAGCAATCGGTCCGCCGTCCGCGTAACTGTTGAAGAAATCGTCGCCATAGTTCACTAATTCGACACCGATGCCGACCTGCGCCCACATCTGTTGGACAACGGCTTGCACATCCTTGCGCAACTGACGCTGGTTCGAGATGTAGCGCAGAACCAGTTCCACGCCGTCTTTATCGCGCGTGCCATCGCCATTGGAATCAACCCAGCCAGCCGTATCGAGCAGGCTACCCGCTTCCTCCGCATTGTAGGGATAAGGTGAAATGTCGGGGTTTCCATATGGGGGAGTGCTGTCCCAGAACGTGGCGGGAACGGTCGTCAGTCCTCCGAGCAGGTCGTTTACGATCTTTTCGCGGTCGGTCGCCATGACGATCGCCTTGCGCACATTCACATCCAGCATGGCGGGGTGAGCGGTTTCAGGATCGAAATTCAAAAACCAGCCTTCATCGTAGCCGGACGGTTGCGTCACAAATTTTGCTTTGCCGCTCGAATTGATGGCATCGGCTTGCGACCAATCGAGGAAAGTCCCAATGTCCGTGTCGCCTGCCAGAATGGCAACCTCTTGCGCGGCATCGTCCGCAATGCGGATGAACACCTGTTGCAACTTCGCCGGGTGAATCCAATTCGGGTTCGCTTCGAAGATCAAGTGGCTGTCAGTTTCCCATTCTTTGAACACGAACGGACCGACACCGACCGTCGGCGCGGTATTCCACGCCGCGTTATCGAGCGTGCCGTCCGCTTCGAACACCGGGCGCAGCACATGTTCCGGCAAGACACCGGTATTGAATAACGTGGTCAACCAGGCGGCGAACGGGGCATTGAAGTTCACCACGAGCGTGTGATCGTCGGGCGCTTCCATGCTGGTCACATAATCCGCATAAGGGTAAGTACTACTCACGACATTCTTATCCGACACGAACATCTCATAGGTAAAGACGAAATCATTCGCGGTCACGGGTTCGCCGTCGCTCCACAGAACATCGTCGCGCAATTTGATCGTCAGAGTCATACCGTCCGCGCTCATACCGCCGTTCTCGGCAGTGGGCAGTTCGGCGGCAATATCGAGGACTGGGTTGTTATCTGAGTCGAACGACCACAAGCCTTTCAACCACAGTTGCGTGGTAATGCTCGAGAACCATTGAGTTTGATAGAGAGGGCTGAGCGTGGTTGGTTGTTGTACGAAGGTCACGACCGCGATACCGCTCTGAACGGGCGCCGCCGGTTCGGTGGCGGCGGGTTCTGTCGCTTCGGGCGCCGCCGGTTCGGTTGCCACGGCTGGGGGTTCGGTTTCGGCGCCTCCACCACATGCCGCCAGTGTCATACTCACAAGTACAAGCAGGGACAGTAAAACATACAGGTTTCGTTTCATGTTTCTCCTCCAAGAAAGATGGATTCGGTTTTTCGATGCGTGGGTAAACGGGTAGAGAGAC
Source organism: Candidatus Defluviilinea gracilis (assembly GCF_057138825.1). Taxonomy (NCBI): domain Bacteria; kingdom Bacillati; phylum Chloroflexota; class Anaerolineae; order Anaerolineales; family Candidatus Villigracilaceae; genus Candidatus Defluviilinea; species Candidatus Defluviilinea gracilis. The sequence goes on along the minus strand of NZ_DBNHEF010000021.1, from coordinate 73,403 downwards.
ATCTGTGCCGGGCAACCTCCTGCTATATACATTAGGCTTGATCCGTAATCAACAAAAGTAATTTTTTTGGACGCTGAAAAACGCTGATGTCGCTGATTCAAGAAAAGAAAATCTGCGTCTTCCGCGTGAATCAGCATCCCGTTGTATTTCGGATAGAGTCTATGAAATAGCAATCATCTTTCCGCCAGCGGATGAAGACGATCCTTCCGACGGGCGGCTTGATACGCGACTTCGGCGTTCTCTAACTGACGTGCGCCAGGCGCGGGTCGAGCGCGTCGCGCAGACCATCGCCGAGCAGGTTGAAAGCAAGGACGGTTAACATGATCGCGAGTCCGGGATAGAAAACAAGATGCGGCGCGGTGAACACCTGATTGCGCTCTGCGCCCAACATCGAGCCCCACTCCGGCGTCGGGTGTTGCGCCCCCAGCCCGAGGAACGAAAGAGCCGCCGTCTCCAAAATGGCAGAGGCAATTCCCAAAGTCCCCTGCACGATCAACGGCGTCAACGCGTTGGGGAGGATGCGTCTGAAGAGAATTTCGTACGTGTTTCCCCCCAAAGAACGCGTGGCAGACACGTAATCCATCTCGCGCACTGAAAGCACACTGCCGCGCATCACACGCGCATACGCCGGGATCGAAACAATGCCAATGGCAAGCAAGGCATTGACCAGTCCAGGTCCCAGAACCGTGACGATGGCGATGGCTAACAACAGCGACGGAAACGCCAGCAGAACATCCATCACGCGCATAATGATGTTATCCGTCCATCCACCCATGTAACCAGCCAACGCGCCCAAAAGTGTGCCAACCAAAATGGAAAATGTGACCGTGGAAAAGCCGATCACCAAACTTAAGCGCGCGCCGTATAACATGCGGCTGAATTCATCACGGATGTTTCCATCCAGCCCCATGAGATGTTGCGGATTTTCTTTCGGGCAACCAAATGCGTGAATGCAGGGCGGCAATCGTTTTTGCGTTTCCCCGGCATAATCTTTTATATCCAGCATGGATTTCGTAGGATCGTACGGCGCCAGCCATTGGGCAGTCAACGCGACGAAGATCAAGATTCCCAGAATGACCATGCCAACAACAGCAGACTTGCGGCGGAGGAGCCTGCTGCGTGTGATGCTCCACAGACTGACTGATTCGAGTGAAACCGCTTCTGCATCTAGTTTTGGGATATTGGCTACCATGATTAATTCAACCGTATGCGCGGGTCAAGATACGCGTAAGAGAGATCGACGAGCAGGTTCAACATCACGAAGAACACCGCGATCACTACCGTGAACGCCTGTACGATCCCATAATCGCGGGCAGTGATGGCTTCGTATAAAATGCGCCCGACGCCCGCTAAATTGAACACGGTTTCGGTCAACACTGCGCCGCCGAGCAAACTGCCTAACGACAAGCCAATAACCGTGACGATAGGTAGCAGGGCGTTCCGCAACGCATGTTTCAAAACGACCACTCTCTGTTTTAATCCCTTGGCGCGCGCCGTGCGGATGTAATCCTGCCCTAATACTTCGAGCATCGAGGAGCGCGTCATCCGCGCGAACAAGGCGGTGGGTATGGTCGAAAGCGCAAGCGCCGGCAGGATCATGTGCTGAACGGCATCCTTCAATGTTTTGTAATCGCTGGAAAGAAGACTGTTGAAAATATGCATTCGAGAAATAAAATCTGCCGCCGTAAAAGCGAAGGTTCCTTCCGTCAACTGCAGCTTCCACACTTCATAGAATGGGGCAGGGATCAACCCCGGAGAGAGACGCCCCGATGGAGGCAGTTGAAATGGTGTGTCTTTTAACGTGAGTGAAAAAACGTACGCCAGCATTAACCCCAGCCAGAAGACCGGCATCGAAACGCCGATGTTTGCCCACAACATGGTCACAACATCCACCCATGAGTTGTGACGGACCGCGGAAATGATCCCCAATGAGATTCCAACGATCATGCTCAACATCAACGCCGAAAATGCCAGTTCAACGGTGATCGGCAGGCGTTGAATAATGATCTCTGTCACCGGCAACGAAAAGCGGAACGATGTTCCAAAGTCGCCTTGCAACACTTCGCCCATGTACACAACGAATTGAACGGGGATCGGTTTATCTAAACCATGGCGTTTGAGGAATTGATCGCAGACCTCATCGGTGGCTTTTTCCCCCAACATCGCGCGGCATGGATCACTAGGGATCAAACGCGCCAGCGCAAAGGTGGCAAATAATATACCAATAAGAACGGGAATACTAAGGAAGAAACGGCGGAGAATGTACGTTGTCATGGATATTTTGATAAACCCCGACAGGGATGTGTTGTCATCCCTGTCGGGGATCGTTCATTTGGTCTTACAGAACCAGCACAAGGCTTATTGAGGAGCGTTCAAGAAAGCGCCGAACAGATACGTCCAGTATTCGAACGCGCCGGTGTTGCCCTTGTGAAGCGGATGAGCGGCATCCCATTGCACGGCATACGAGAGCACAACATCGTTGGCATCCAGCGAGGAGCCATCGTGGAAGGTAACGCCCTGGCGGAGTGTAAAGGTCCACTCAGTGAGGTCGTCGCTTGCCGTATAGGATTCAGCCAAACCGCCGGTTTCTGTGGCGGTGCCGCCGATTTCGTAGGAAAGAAGCGGTTCCGTCACCTGCTCGCATGCCCGCAGGGATTCGCCGTCGGTCTCATCCGCACAATAAAGCGAGATGGGCTCGGCGTTCTGCATCCACACGAAGGTGTCCTGTCCGGGAACACCCATCACCGCGAAGATCTCGGTGCTGAGCGGGCTGGCATGAGCGCCTTCCACAGCCGCCTTGAAGGCAATTGCGGAACCACCATGCGCCACAGGGATCATCGGAACATGCGTTTTGATGGCGTTATTGGCGGCGGCGTAGAAGGGTTCGCGATCGGCTTCTGCGGCGAGTTGTCCGCCTTTGGTCAGGTTGTCGGTGATGTCATCGAACGGAGTACCGAACTGATTGAACGCCGCGGCGCTAAAGTGCGCGTCGAGGAAGTTGACCACATCCGGGAAGTCCGCGCCCCAGCCGAGCAGGTGCATACCATCGAGTTGACCGGAATTGGCGGCATCGAGGAACGCGCCGGATTCCATTTCTACGATCTCAACCGTCACGCCGAGGTTTTCCTTCAACTGCGCCTGAATATCCTGCGCCACAATGACGGGATCGGGCAGGTAACCGCGGACAACATTGCGGTAGCTGAGTTTGACGGTGGGGAATGGGTTGCTCGCGCCATAACCAGCCTGTTCAAGCAAGGCTTTGGCGGCGTCCACATTAAAGTCGTACCATGCTTCACCGGCACAGCCATTCGGGATGGAGCAAGGAGTGAAGTGCGAAGCAACTTCTGAGCCAGTGGGGTAGAAGTTATCCACAATGCGTTGGCGGTCAATGGCTTGGGCAAATGCCTGGCGCACGAGTTCGTTATCGAACGGTGCGAAGGTGTTGGTCATACCGATATACATGACATTCAACGCAGGACGAGCGATCAAGTTAAGAGATGAATCGCCCTGTACGGTTGCAAAATCATCTGGACCCACATTATCAATCGCGTCAACGGTCCCAGATTGAAGTTCGAGCAAGCGCTGGGCAGATTCAGAACCCCAGCGGAACACGAGGGTCGGACTCTTGGCGGGTTCACCCCAATATGCATCATTGCGGGTGAACACGATCTGGTTGCCGCGTTCCCACGATTCGAGCTTGTAGGGACCCGTGCCGATCGGCTTCTCGAGCAGATCGCCGGTGCCGCCGGTGGATTCAAGATACTCACTGGGTTGAATGCCAAGAGACGAGAACGCCACTTTCGCCGGAACAGCTGGATCGGGCGCGCAGAGCGTGAGCTTCACGGTGAATTCATCCACCGCTTCGATGGATTTCATCCCGCCGCCGTAATCACAGCTGGGAGCTTCCACTTTCATGCCTTCATACGCGGCCGGGGCTTCAGTAGCAGGCGCTTCGGTTGCCGCGGGCGCTTCAGTAGCAGGCGCCTCGGTCGCCGCAGGGGCTTCGGTTGCTCCGCCGCCGCACGCCGCAAGGATCATGCTCGCGAGAACGAGCAGTGACATCAGACTAAATAGGTTTCGTTTCACGTTTCTCCTCCTAAGAGAAATTTGGTTTGGATTGTTCAACTTTCACAGGTGGGGAGATTGGAATGACTTTACGAGAGGATGCCTCCTTTCGGATAATGGGCAGATTATACAGCAAAAGAATGATTAGTAAACGGGCAAAGGCATGCCCAACCCGTTTAACGCTACTTGAGAGGGGTTTTTATGCCACAACCCGGGAACTTTTGTACCGCATTGCGGGCATTTTCCTTCGCCTGTAATACGGTACTCCTGAATGATATAACCCCGTCGCTTCACGAGTTTAGAGTTGCACGCCGGGCAAAACGTATCTTCATACTCCCCAACCTGTCCCGGCAGATTCCCCGCGTACACGAATCGCAGACCCGCTTCGCGCCCGATGTCTGCCGCGCGCAAAAGAGTCTTCGCGTCGGTGTTATCGGGGTCGGTCATTTTATAATCTTTATGGAACGCGGTCACATGCCAGGGGATATCCTTTGAAACGCCCGCGATGAATCGCGCCGCCTCCCACAACTCTTCATTCGAATCGTTGAAGCCTGGAATTGTCAGAGTCACGATCTCCACCCATACACCCGAATCATGCGCGCGTTTAATTCCATCCAGCGTGTTTTGCAGGACGCCGCCCAGTTTGCGATAATTTTTATCTTGCATACATTTCAAGTCCACTTTGTAGGCTGAGATATACGGGCGGATGTAGTCCATCACCTCGGGCGTGTTGTTTCCATTCGAGACGTACGCGCACATCAATCCCGCCTTCTTCGCTTCTTTGAAGATCTCCACCGCCCATTCGCTTGTTATTAACGGCTCGTTGTATGAAGAGACAACAATCGAAGCGTTTGTTTTTCTCGCGTAATCAACCATTTCTTGCGGCGAAATCTCCCGAATGTAATTCACCGAAACATCCGAAGACGGGTCGCGCATGGCTTGGGAGGTCAGCCAGTTTTGACAATTCGACACAAGGAGGAAATTCGCCAGATAGTTATGCTCTCCATCCACTTCCATGTTGAACACATCACCTTTTAGCGGCTCTTTTTCTATCCCAATCAAAGGAATGAGATAGAAGTCATCAGTTTCGATAATCTTACATTCGGTATTATCGTTCTGGATATAAGCCGTGAATGAAGAAGCATCCAAATAATCCCGAAGGGATGGCAGGATTCTAACTGGCATTCGCATCTGAATCCCTAATCCCGAAGGGATGACATGCTCCTCCGCGGTATGCCACCCCTGACGGGGTTGAGACACTGCGTTCAAACTATCCTCTACAACCTTTACATCCCTTCGGGATTGGTATCGGATATATTCCATTGCATCAACAGACTCTAAAAAGGAAAATTGAAATCTTCTTGGCACAACCAGATAGTGATTGCATGTCAATTCTTTCGCCTGAATCATATAGGGTTTTTTATTCTGATCGTCAGTGGCATACACCCGATGATCAGGCGTACAGCGAAGCGCAGGCAGGTAATACGGTGTGATCCGAACCAGATCGCCCTGATATGAATGGCGGAACACGCCTCTCACATCGCGCAAACCGCCAGACGAAGTAATTGCCTTCAAGCCAGCAGGAAACGAAATCTCTCCATCGGGCTGTTTAATTCTCTTTTCGCCTAATTCAAAAGCAGATTGCAACTCAATCGGTCCTCGATTCGTAATGACCATCGTTTCCCCCGTAAAACAATACCCGCAGTGATAATCGCAACCCAACATCCCAAACGTCAACGCGTTGACGCTGGGTAGCACATGAAAGAACGGCTTCTTCTCAACGGGGTCGCTTTGAAGGGCGGCAACGTATCCATGCGGCACGCGCAGTTCCCCGTCGCGATTGAAGCGCACCTGACAAATCCCCCGCTTGCCCTCGCGGATCACACAGCGATGCCCGCATGCGAAACAGCGTAATTCCTTGTTGGGCAATTTTTCATACAACTCCCCCGTCACGGTCAGCGTATCCAATAACTCGCCGATTGAACTCGTCATCACAGCCTCGTCACGTATAATACACCCATGCTCACCGTTTGTATACAGGCTGGCGGCGCGTCCTCGCGCATGGGCGAAGACAAAGCGCTAAAACTTTTTCTCGGACGCCCTCTCATCCAACGTGTCGTAGATCGACTCGAACCGATGGCAGATGAACTCATCGTGACGACGAATCGCCCCGACGATTTTTCTTTCCTTGGGTTGCGCCTCTTTCCCGACGTGATGCCGGGTCGCGGCGCCCTCGGCGGACTCTACACCGCAATCTCCTCCGCCGCACATCCGCTGGTTGCAGTCGTCGCCTGCGACATGCCCTTTGCCAGCGCGAACCTCATCGAAGCCGCCCTCAAAATCATGGATGACGAAAACGCGGACGTGGTTATTGCCCAAGGGGAAGAAGGCTACGAGCCGCTTCACGCGCTCTATCGCCGCGAGACCTGCCTGCCAGCCATTGAATCCGCCATCCACGCCGATCAGTGGAGAGTGATCGCATGGTTCCCGCGCGTGAAGGTCAGGGTATTGACCCCCGAAGAAATCAAATCCGCCGACCCTGCCGGCCTCGCCTTTTGGAACGTGAACACGCCCGAAGAATTTGCGCGGGCTGAAGAACTGGCTACCTCACAATCAGCACCGGGCAGGGAGCGTGACTGACCACTTTCTGGCTGACGCTTCCCAGTACCAAACCCGCCAAACGTCCCAGTCCGCGCGAACCCATTACGATCAGGTCGCATTTGCGAGTCTCGGCGATCTTGATGATCGCTTCTGCCGGATCGCCTGCAATGGTCTCCGTTGAAACCGTGGACGGAACCTCTCCGACCGTTTTCACCGCGCTTTGTAAAATTTTCTCCGTTTCATCGAGGCGGGCATTGAGAATGACTTGAAAGTCTGGGTCGCCCAGAAGCGGCGGAACAGAATCGTATACAACGACGATCCGCAGGTCGGCGGAATTCATGGAACGAGCCAGTTGAGATGCCGTTTGCGCGGCATTGAGCGAATGCTCCGAACCGTCTACAGCCAGCAGGATATGGTTAAACATGACGCCTCCTTTTCGTGGTGTACAATTAAATTGTACATAACCAACGTTTGAATCTGATCAGAGGAGCATAAAGATGTCATTCGATGTCAATCTTGTCCGCCGGCAGTTCCCCGCGCTCGACCGACCCGCGATTTTTCTCGACAACCCGGGCGGGACCCAGATCGCGCAACCATCCCTTGACCGTATCAACCGTTACTTGATCGAGAGCAATGCCAATCACGAAGGCGCGTTTGCCACAAGTATCGCCTCCGATGCGGTGTTGGACGAGGCGCATCGCGCCATGGCTGATTTTTACAATGCGGCATCGGATCAGGAAATTGTCTTTGGCAATAATATGACCACCATCACCCTCCATCTCAGCCGCTCTCTCTCGCGCGAGTGGAAGGAAGGCGATGAGATCGTCGTCACCCGCCTGGACCACGACGCCAACGTAACGCCCTGGGTGTTGGCGGCGCAAGATCGCGGAGTCAACGTCAATTGGGTGAACTTTGACGTGGAAGAAGGCACCCTCAACCTGGATGAGGCGCAGAAAGCGCTTGCCCGAAAACCCAAACTGTTTGCGGTTGGCTACGCCTCGAACTCACTGGGCACGATCAATCCGGTGAAGAAGCTGATCGACATGGCGCATGAAGCCGGCGCGGTCGTGTATATCGACGCGGTCCAATACGCGCCGCACGGTCCCATTGATGTGCAACAGTTGGATTGCGATTTCCTGATCTCTTCCGCCTATAAATTTTTCGGCACTCATGCGGGCATCTTATATGGGAAGCGCGATTTGCTGGAAAACCTCTTCGCCTACAAAGTGCGCCCCGCCACCAATCACCTTCCGGGAAAATTTGAAACCGGTACCCAAAACCACGAAGGCATTGCCGGGGTCTTGGGCGCGATCGAATACTTCGAATGGGTTGGCAGGGAATTTGGCGGCGAGTTCGAGGCGGGTCTTGCTAAAGACAAGTATCACGGACGCCGGCTGGAACTCAAGAAGGCAATGTCAGCCATTCATGCGTATGAGATCGAACTGAGCAGGGCGCTTCTCTCCGCCCTCAATGCTGTGCCCGGATTGCGGCTCTACGGGTTGAATGACGAGCGCCGGTTGGATGAGCGCGTCGCCACATTTTCCTTCCGCTTGAAGGATATGCATCCGCGCGTGGTGGCGGAAAAACTCGCCCAGCAGGGAATTTTTGTATGGGATGGGAATTACTATGCCCTCAACGTCTCTGAACGGCTTGGCGTGGAAGAACAGGGCGGAATGGTGCGGGTGGGCGCCGCTCATTACAACACATTGGATGAAGTTGCCCGGCTCAAAGACGCCTTGCTCGAGATCGCCTCAACTTAAGCGCCGCAAGAGTTACCTTGCCTGTAACACTTCCATCAAACAAGATTCGATTTCGGCTTGCGTGGGGATTCCCTCCAGCCCAACGCGCGTAACGGAATGAGAAGCGAGCAGTGTGGCAAAGCGCGCCGCTTCCCATGGGTCGCGCGTTCTTAACAAACGGATAAAAAACGCCGTTGCAAACACATCGCCCGCGCCGGTCGCATCCACTTCTTTTACTTCGGGCGCGCGGAAGCGGCGGCGGTCGCCGTTCCAATACAAGACGCATCCCTCCGCGCCTTCGGTGACCGCCAGCATCCGCGTTTGATGCGCCATCTGTTCGATGAGTTCGTGGTCGCCGTTCACATCCTCGCGGCTGACGACCACCGCGTTTGCTTTTTGTAAAACGGATTCCGAATTCAACCATTCACTGCGCGAGACGCGTCCGTCTGCCTCCCAGCCTCTCATCCATCCTTGCGGAGTGACGCCGAGTAATGCGGGCGAAAACACTTCGGGCAAGGGCAGATCCATTTCATTGGCAATCGGCGCGAGATGAACGATCGAAGCCTTGCGCCATAAGGGTGGAACCGCATCAAAGCCGATGCTTGAGGCTTGCGCGCGCACATATTGAACGCGCCCCCGATCGGTGTACATATTTTCAAAGGTTGTGCTGTGCGGGGATTCAATTGAAATGATAGGAATTCCATCCAACGCGCCGAGCGGGGTTTCTTTGCCAGCCGCGGTAACGATGCCCGCCTTCATCCCCAAGGCGCGCGCCGTCAACGCGGAGTAGGCAACGGTCCCGCCGAGCCTCGCTCCATTCGCCGTTAGATCATGCGCCACATGACCCACCGCAAGATATTCCACCGCTTCGAGTGAATCGAGATTGGGCATGGGCGGATTATACCGTGAGAGTTAAACAAAACTTTCTACTGTCCTCTTTCACGAAGAAAGTAGAAAGTAGAAAGTAGAAAGATATGCCTGTCTTGCCGCGCAGACGTGACGCGCTATTCGTGTTTCGGAACGATCGTCACTTTGCGGTGAGGCTCCACGCCGGCGCTTTCGGTTTTTACATCGGGGTGATCGCGCAGAGCAATGTGGATGATGCGCCGCTCGCCGGAGGGCATGGGTTCGAGCGATTGCTTCTTCCCGTTTTTGGCAACCTGGTCTGCCATGCGCATCGCCATCTGGATCAATTGCTTTTCGCGGCGGTTGCGATACCCTTCTACATCCACCGACAACTGCACCCATTCGCCCACTTCTTTACCGACCACCAGCGAGGCGATGTATTGAAAGGCGTTCAACGTCTCTGAATGACGCCCGATCAGCACGCTCAGGTCTTCGCCGCGAATATCCACGTGAATGTTGCGCCGCCCGTCGCGGTCGCGCTCATTGTAATGCGCCGAGATTTGAGCCTCGAGATTCATTAAATGGATCAACTTTGAAATAGCGGCTTCGGTCTTATCGAGCACGACATCATGTTCGATCTCGTCCTGCGATTTTTCAACAGGCTGGGATTCTACCGGCTGGACTGGGGCAGGCGTCCCCTGCGGTTGAACCGCGCGCGACTTCGCTTCTGTCGCCCGTTTGGCTGGCTCTTCCGTAGCCGCCGGCGTCTCGCCTTCGGGGATCACCGTCAACTTGACCCGCACTTGCGTTTTGCCCAACCCGAACAACCCTTTTGTGCCGGCATCCAACACCTCGATGCTGACACGGTCTGCGGTGAGACCCAGTTGCGCCAACCCTTGCGCGAGGGCTTCCTCGACAGTGGGTGCGATGATCTCGAGTGTGGTTCTTTCGTTCATGCCCGCCTCCTTGAAGTTAGGATTTTTGCCCGCCGGGGAGCAGGTTGCGCCAGTTCACTTTGCCCATTAAGGCATATTGCACGATGCTCAAGATATTGCTGGCGACAAAATAGATGGAAAGCCCGGAGGCATAGTTGTACGAGAATAGAAATAACATGACCGGCATATAGATGCTCATCATGCGCGCCGTCGCGGCAGATTGGTCGCCGGGGTTCGAGGAGACCGGCATGGTGAGTTTGCTCTGAATGTAAGTGGTGAGCGCCACAGTGAGCGCCAGAATCGGAATGCCCACCCCAAAAATGACGGTGCGTTCGGGCAAGCCGAGGTCGATCCACAAGAATTTGCTGTTGAGCGGCACCAGCGAAGCCACATCCTGAAACGAGTACAAACTATTCGAAAGTTTGAGAATGCTCAACGGCGTGGAACCGATCGCGTAGGTGATGCTTGGGATGAGGGCGAACAGGATCGGGAATTGAATGAGGGTGGGGAGGCAGGAACCGAACGGGTTGATGCCTTTTTCACGGTAGATGCGCATCTGTTCCTGCGCGAGTTTTTCGCGGTCTTTGGCGTATTTCTTCTGAATGGCGAGCCAGTCCTTGTCGTTCTGCATATCTTGCATGGCTTTGGCGCCTTTCATCTGCTGGGCGTTGAGGGGCCAGGTGACGAGGCGGATCAAGACCGTGAGCAGGATGATGGCAATGCCGAAGTTTTTACCGACAAAGGTGTAGATGAAGATCAAAATATTTACGACGAAGTTGATCACCGCGCTGAAATTGGTGAACGCCAATACGAGTATGGCGATGACCGCGATGGTTTTCAACGATTCGGTGGCGAAGCCCTGCGGGAGTTCGGGTCGTTGCGCCTGGGTTTGATTACCGGTGTTTTTCATGGGTCGGTTGCTCTTACTTTCCTGAGAAGGTCCATTTCTCGTCGCTTTCGGCATCGAGGGCTACGAGATAATAATCCGATTCCAAATAGGCGACAAGCACAAAGTCGCCTGCCACAACAGGGGTGGTGTAAGCCTTGCCTTTGTCGGCAGGCTTGTACCATTCCTCAAAATCGCCATCGGCATTGAAGGAATAAACGCCGCCCGATTCGGTGGCGACCAGAACTTGGTCGCCGTACACCAGCGGGCTGGCGGTAATGGCGGAGTCGGGTTGCGCTTCCCAGTTGAGCGCGCCGCTCGCGGTGTTGAAGGAATAGACATACCCTTCCACATCGCCAAAATACAAAGTATCTCCGCTGGCAACCGGGGTTCCCCAGATCCAGCCTTTGGTATTCAACACCGGTTCGTGCGCGCCGGTGACCGGGTCGAAGCGTTCCAGTTGTTTGGCGAGCGAACCCACGTACAACATCCCGTCTGCTCCGAGCGCCGCGCCGCCGGGCACCGCGCCGCCGAGGTCTTCGTGCCAGAGGATTTCATACGTTTCGAGATCGATGGCGATCACGCTTTTATCCAGCGAGGTGACGAAGATACGCTCGCCGTCTGTGACCGGTTGCGCCCACAAGCGCGCTTCCTCCTTGGCTGATTCGGATACCGTGATCGCTTCGATGGCTTGTTTTTCAGATTTGCCGTCTGCCAGGTCTAGCACATATACCTTGCCGTCCGAGTTTGGCGCGAACAGGCGGTCGCCGATGGCAAGCGGCGGGGCGATCCATAATCCCTTCACGGCTGAAAACTTCCATTTGATATTGGGGGTCTGCTTTTCCAGATCAATATCGTTCGGGTCTAACGCATACATAATGTGCTTGCTGCTCGAATCGAGCACGATCACCAGCCCATCGTCGGTGACCACCGGGTTGGTAATGTACATGTTTGGGCTTTTCCCGAACGAAAAAATTCCACCGGAACTTTCACCAGAGAACTTCCATAATTGCTTTCCGCTTTTCGCGTCCACCGCATAGACCGTGTTGGTATTTGCCAAATACGCCACGTCGCCGCTGGCAGATAAACCGGGCCATGCCACGGCTCCTGTGCACCCGCTCAGAAAAACAGCCGCGAGCAGGATGATAGAGATGAATACAAATTTCTTTCTCATGAATGATCGATACTCCTATGGGACGGGGTCGTATCCCCCGGGATTGAACGGGTTACATCGTAACACGCGCCAGGTTGCCATGCCCAAACCTTTGAATGCGCCGTATTTATAGATTGCCTGATAACCGTAATGCGAGCAAGATGGATAGAACCGGCAGGTGTTTGCCGGCATCCCTTTTGAGATGGTCATTTGGTAAAGCCGGATCACTGATAACAATCCGAGACGCGGCAAGTTCCAGATCGTGCGCGGCATATCGCGCAGACGCGGCTCGTGCGAATAATCATGTAAATGAAATTCAGGATTCATGCGGGGGTGAGATCAAGCGCGCGCGTTGCAACAGGTTGAGCAAGGCGGAGCGTGTGTCTGCAAGGGTGGCGGAGGCTAACCCCGAACGGGCGATTAGGATCAAATCGGCGTGAAGGGCAAGGCTTGGGGTCAGCGTGCGCATCGCTTCGCGCAAGAGCCGCTTTGCCCGGTTGCGTCGCACAGCCGTGCCGGCCGATCGCCCCGCCGCGACCCCGATTCGCAAATTGCCTTGCTGTTTTTTTTCGACAATCAAAACGACAAGCGGGTGGGCATAAGACTTGCCGGAACGCCGCACCCGCTTGAAATCTTCAGACCGGGTCAGACGAAATTTTCTCTGCACCCACAGCCTCCACGCGCTTTCTGCCGCCTACCAGCGGACTTTTTTCACGTGGTTGTTGGCGGTCTTGGTCAACTGCGCGCGACCACGCAAGCGGCGGCGCTTGAGCACGGCGCGTCCATCTGCCGTAGCCATGCGCTTGCGAAAGCCATGCACGCGCACGCGGCGGCGAATTTTCGGTTGGTACGTACGTTTGGTCATTCTTCGTTCCTCGTTTCAAAAATAATGGCTGTCGCTTTCAAAGCGGCACGACATTATACCGTAGGGCTTCCGATTCGGTCAATTTGGAATCGGCGGGAGATTCCTTGGTGGATTTCCCACCGCTTCCTTCGCAGGGGAGGCTTGGTTCGCCGCCTATTCTTTTTTGTTCCCATTGCGGACCGGGTAGACCGGGTGCGCGAGTATTTCCGCGAGTTTTTGCGCGCCCTCCGGGCTGGCAACCGCGATGATCTCGTCGTTTTCCTGCAAGGCGCTGTCGCCGCGCGGCAAGGTCATCACACCGTCGCGGATGATCGCCGCGATCACGCAATGCTCCGCCAACGCCAAATCTTTGAGCGCAACGCCAATGGCTTTTGCCCCTGGCGGCACTTTTTCCTCCACCACCGAATAATGTCCGCGGCGGATCTTGAAGAGCGTCATCATGTCGCCCAGCGACATTTCTTCCTGGATCAAATGCGCCAGCACATCCGCCGAGTTCAACGCCACATCCACCTTGAATGTGTCGTTGAACAGCCAGGCGTTCACCGGGTTGTTCACGCGCGCAATCGTGCGCGGCACCTCGAACATGGTCTTGACGACAAAACACATGGCAAGGTTGGTCGCGTCTTCGCTGGTGACCGCGGCAACCACATGCGCTTCTCGCGCGCCTGCCGCCTCGAGCACGCCGGGGTCTACCGCGTTCCCTTCATAGATCACCTCGGTGGGCAGTTCCTGGTGCAGGTGCGTGAGCAACTCGCGCCGATGCTCGATGAGACGGACTTTGTAATTTTGATTCACTAATAAACTGGCGAGGCGCGTGCCCGTGCGCCCGCCGCCGGCGATCAATACGAACATGTTACGCCTCCGCCTTTCCGGTGAGTAATGCCGACAACGCGCCAATCCCTTCGAACGTGGAACTGACGTTGAGCAGGTCGCCGGTTTGAAGGGTTGTGCCCATCTCCGGCAAGGATGCTCTGCCGGCGCGCGAAAGCGCCACAGGGTAGCATTGCTTCAGCGAAGACAGCAAATCTCCAACCGTTTTACCGTTCCATAATTCGGGAATGATGATCTCGTACACTTCCACCTCGCCGTTGCCAGCGGAATAGACCGCGCGGTGCGAAGGGTTCATCAATAATTCCTCCACGCGTTGCGCGCCCCAATACGTGGAACCCACCGTATGCAACCCAAACGCTTCGATGACCGAGCGCAGGTTCGGGTCGTAATTGCGCGCCACCACGTTGGGTACTTTGTAGAAGGCGCGCGCGGTATGAGCCACAACCGCATTCAGGGTGTCTGAATTCGTTACAGCGGCAAGCCCATCGGCTTCTTGAATGCCGGCGCGTTCGAGCACGCTTTCCGCCAAACCTTCGCCTTCGAGCGTGCGTCCGCGAAAATCGGGATGGAGGCGGTTGAAGGCTTCTCGGCGGCTATCCACCACTACGACCTGATGGCCGCTCGTGAACAGGTGATAACACAGTTCCGCGCCGACGCGGCCGCATCCCACAACGATAAATTTCATGATCGATTACTCCTTCTCTTCCTTGTAAACTTGATAAGGAACGTCGGTGACGATGACGTTATGTTTTGATAATAATTCCTGCCGCAGAAGGTCCGCGGTGCGCATGTGTAACGCATTATGCCAGCGCTTTGATGGAATGAACTCGGGCACAACCACGGTGATGGTCTCGTTCGCCTGGCGGCGTTCCAAAATATCCTCGATATAATCGAGCAGGGGTTCGACGAAAAGCCGAAAGGGAGAATCAAGGATGACCAATCTCGTCCCTTCGCCCCAGAGCTTCCATTTCTTCTGCACCTTTTCCGTCTCTGCCGGATCGATGGAAACATGGATGGCGGTCACATCGTCGGATAATAACTTTGCGTAACGCAGGGCTTCCAGCGTTCCTTGATGGACACTGCTCACCGGCATGATCACGCGGTGACGCGACTGGCGGCGCGGCAAACCGCCGAACTTATCGAGGGAAAGATATTTTGCCAGTTCTTTATAATGGCGATGGATGGTAAAGAAGATGGTCACCAGTAAGGGGATGAGGATCAATACGATCCACGCGCCCTCGCGGAATTTCGTCACGGCAAATACGATCATCACTACGGCGGTGCAGACGGCGCCGAACCCGTTGATGAACATTTTGTGCCGCCAGCCTGCCTCGTATTTGAGGGTTGAGCCTTGTTCAACGATCTCTTCGCCTTCTTTTAATCGTCCGATCTTCCACCAACGCCTCGCCATGCCAGATTGCGACAAGGTGAATGAGAGAAACACGCCGATGGCATACAGCGGAATTAATAAAGTGACGCTGGCTTTGAACAGGATGATCAGAATGGAGGCAATGACCGAAAGGGTGACGATCCCATTCGAATACACGAGGCGGCTTCCGCGAAACGTGAGTTGACGCGGCAAGAAACCGTCGCCGGCGGCGAGCGCGCTCAAACGCGGAAAATCTGCAAACGCCGTATTTGCCGCCATGAGCAAGATCACGGTTGTAGCCGCCATCGTGCCAAGATACATGAGTCCGCGCCCATCATAGACGGTGCGTGTGAGTTGAGAGATGATCGTTTCCTCTTCGGAGAACACGCCGCCGATCTGACCGGTGAGAAAGGAAATGCTGAGGAATAGCGCGCCAAGGATGATCGACATCCAGATCAAAGTGATGCCCGCGTTCCGACTGCGGGGTTCCTTGAACGCGGTAATGCCGTTCGAGATGGCTTCCACCCCGGTGAGCGCGGTTGTGCCGTTGGCGAACGCGTGCAACAACAGAAACGCGGTGACCGGCGCCAGCGTGTGTATCAGATGAACTTCGGGGGGATCGATCACAGTTCCCAACGAGCCGTTGAAATAACGGAACAGTCCCAGTCCGGTTGTGATGAACATCATGACGACAAAGAAATAAGTTGGAATGGCGAACGCCGCGCCTGATTCTTTCACCCCTCGCAAGTTGACCAGCATGACGATAAAAACCGCCGCCACACCCAACACAACGCGATGAGCGTCGAGCGCCGGATAAGCGGATACGATCTGCGCCACGCCCGAGGAGATGGACACCGCGACGGTCAAAATGTAATCCATGAGAAGCGCCGCGCCCGCCACCTGCGCCGCAGATTCGCCCAGGTTATCCCTTGAAACGATATAGGCGCCGCCTCCACCGGGGTAGGCGTGAATCGTCTGTTCGTAGGAGATCGTGACGATCAACAAGAGGATGACGATGGCAATGGAAATGGGGAATACGAACGAAAGCGCGACCGCGCCCGCCACCGTCAGCACGCCCAGGATTTCCTGCGTGGCATAGGCGGTGGACGACAGCGCATCCGACGCGAACACTGCCAGCCCCACACGCTTACCGATAGTCTGGTGAGGCGCGTCGGCTGTGGATAACGGTCTTCCAATAAACCAATGACTTAGGGAACGCGGCGGCTGGTAGTCGCTTTGCCGCCTTAAGATTTCTGTTTGTTTTTTTTCCGGGCTTAACATGTATTTCTCTTGTCTGCCAAAAACGCCCCGCTTCAGGAGGAGCGCGATGATTATATTCTAAATCAACAAACGCGTTGGATGGCTAAGGGATTTGATAGGGGACTTCGGTGATCACCACGCCGGGGGTTTCGAGCAGTTCGCGGCGCAATAGTTCGGCGGTCTGCATATGAAGCGCGTTATGGAGTTTCGTCTCCGCCACAAAATGCGGAACAACAATGGTGATGGTTTCGTTGGGTTGGCGGCTGGATAAAATCTCATTGATATAACTCAGCAACGGCTCCACGAAGAGGCGGTAAGGCGAATCAAGGATGACGAGGCGCGTTCCGCGTCCCCATTTTGCCCATTTATGTTGCGCCTTTTCCGTGTCCTCCGGCTCCATCGAAACATGCACGGCGGTCACATCGTCCGACAACATCCGCGCATACCGCAGAGCCGCAAGCGTGCCGCGATGCACGCCGCTGATCGGCACGATCACGCGATGGCGCGCGTTATAGGGCGGCGGCTCGCCGTAATTTTCCAGCGAGAGACGGCTTGCCATATTGGCGTAGTGACGGTGAATCCACAGAAAGATCCCGATCAAAATGGGAGTGAGAATTAAGACGATCCATGCCCCGTCATGGAACTTTGTCACCGCAAATACGCCGACCACCAGCGCGGTGCAGAGCGCGCCCAATGCGTTGCTGATCATCTTGACGAACCATCTTTTGTCGTAATGCAAAGGATGCGGACGATTGTGATCTTCGGGTTGAACCGTCTTATCCAATTTCCCCGAACGCCACCAGCGCCGGGTCATGCCTGCCTGCGCCAGTGTGAACGATAGAAATACGCCAATGGCATAGAGTGGAATGAGGCGCGTTACGCTCGCTTGAAAGATGATAATGAGAATGGATGCCGCCACCCCCAACGCGATGATCCCGTATGAATAGACAAGGCGGCTTCCGCGGTAAGTCAGTTGGCGCGGCATGAACCCGTCACCGGCAAGCAGGGCGCTTAAACGTGGGAACCCGGCAAAAGCGGTATTCGCGGCAAGGATGAGAATGACGGTTGTGCCGAGAATTGCGCCTAAATACAGAATCCCCTGCCCGTTGAAGATCGTCCGGGCAAGTTGCGAGATGACGGTTTCTGTTTCAGACGGCACGGCTTGAATTTCTCTCGTGAGGAAAGAAATGCCGATGAAAAGGACGCCCAGAACACAAGCCATCCAGATCAAAGTGATGCCGGCGTTTTTACTGCGCGGTTCTTTGAAAGCCGTAATGCCGTTCGAGATGGCTTCCACGCCGGTCATGGCGGTGGTGCCGCTTGAAAAAGCATGGAGCAATAAGAACAGGCTGATCCCGGTCAGTTCATCCACGTGTTCGATCTCCGGCGGGTTGACCACCGCGCCAAGCGAACCGGTCGCCAAACGGAAAAGCCCGGTCCCGATCAAGAACAACATCATCACAATGAAGAAATAACTCGGAATGGCAAATGCCGCCCCCGATTCTCTCACGCCGCGCAGGTTGATCACCATGATCAGGACGACAAAGAATACCGACATGGCGACTCGATAATCGAACAATTGCGGGTATGCCGAAACGATCTGCGCCACACCGGAGGAAATGGACACAGAAACGGTCAGGATGTAATCGGTGAGCAATGCCGCCGCGGCAACCAGCGCCGGGATTTTCCCAAGATTATCCGAGGCGACAATGTATGCGCCGCCGCCACCGGGATAAGCGTGGATGATCTGTTCGTAGGACAGCACCACAATGGCGAGCAACGCGACGATCACAATGGAAATGGGAAAAACATAACCGAAGGCAAGCGTCCCCGCGCCGGCGAGAATAACCAGAACTTCCTGCGTGGCATAGGCGGTGGAGGATAGCGCGTCTGCCGCAAAGACTGCCAGCCCCACGCTTTTGCCGATGGTCTCATGCGCCGCGTCGGCTGTGGAGAGAGGGCGCCCTAACAAATAATGACTGAGGCTTGAAGAGGGATGTTTTGCCGTTCGGCGGATGAACTGAGTGGAGGCTGTATTTTTGTGATGGCTCATGATTGCAAAAAGAATCCCCGCGCTACGGCGAGGGTTTGCATTATACGTCTGTTTTACGAATCCGCGTTACTCTCGTGTGTCAGGGGTGCGCTAAAAGTATGTAGATGAGTTTCACTACAGCAGGAAACCCTAACCACGGAGTCACGGAAACACGGAGAAAAACAATTAAAAAAACTCCGTGACTCGGTGACTCTGTGGTTTGTCTGTTGGATTATATACAACCTTTGAGCGCTCCCTGTGTCAGAGACACGGCTTTCTTAAAGTCAAACCATGCCCTTTTTTCGTTCATGGATTTCACGGATTGGACGGATTTTCTTCCGTTTGTTACGGAGAAATCCGTGACTTCCGTGCAATCCGTGTCCAAAGAGATCGTTAACCGCGACTTTAAGAAAGCCCTGGTGTCAGAGGAGCGGCGACTTGCGTATGGGTACGCCGCAGAATCCGCAGAGCGTTAAGAGATTCTTCTCAATCGGCTCGGCGTTCTCGGTGGCAAAGATGTTTTGATCTGTCCTGGTAGCCGCTCCATTGTTTCAGGGGATCTGCAAAAAGAAAACGCTTCCCTTCCCCAGTTCGCTTTCCACCCATGCCTTGCCGCCGTGCCTCTCCGCGATGGATTTGACAATAGCCAGCCCCAGCCCGGTGCCGCGTTGCATGAGCGCGTCGCGGTTGGTGCCGCGATAGAACTTTTCGAACAAGCGTTTGCGATCCTCCTCCGAAATACCGATGCCGCTGTCTTGCACGGCGAAGATCAACGAACCGTCGGGTCGCGGATCCACATGAACGGTGACCGCGCCCCCTTCGGGAGTGTACTTGATCGCGTTTTCGACAAGGTTGTATAACGCCTGATGCAACAATGCCTGATCGGCTTCGATGGCATGGGGCAGGTCGCGTGGCAGTTCCACCCCCAGCGAGATGTTCTTCTGTTTGGCTTGCATTTGCAAGTCGCCGGTTACGCGCTCGAGGATATCGAGCACGGGGACAGTCTCCACTTGCAAGCCCACGCCAAACTCGATGCGCCCGAGGTCTAGCAGGTTGTTGACCAATTTCGCCATATTATCCACGCCCTGCACGATCATGCGCGCATAATTTTTCTGCTGGTCGTTCAAGGCGCCCGCCATTTCAAGCATGGTGGCATACCCGCGCATCAACGTGAGCGGTGAACGCAGGTCATGACTCACCGTCGCGACAAAATCCGATTTAAGCTGATCGATCTCCTTCAGTTGCGTCACATCGCGCAGAACGCACACGCGCCCGGTGATCTTCTCGTCCGCGATCATGGGCGAGGTCATGGCGAGATACGTCCTGCCATCCGGCATGGCGATCTCTGCCGAAATCTGCTCGGTGGAGGAGGCGCGCAGGATATCGTGCAACGCTTTTACCTGGATCGTCCTCTCGGTATCCGCGCGCTCACCGGGACGGATGATCACGCCTAATGCCTGACCGGCGGCCGGGTTCGCCAAAATGAGGCGGTTCGCCGCATCGGTGACGAGGATCGGGTCCGGCGTGGAATTGAGGATTGCCTCCAATTGACGACGACTGGTCTCCACCGTCATAAAGAGGCGAATCTTTGCCACCGCCAGCGCCGCCTGACTCGCCAACGTGGACATGAACTTCAGATCCGACTCGGTGAAGATGTGCTGTTTATCGTACGCCGCCCAGAGCGTTCCATAGTATCGGTTTTCATGGCGCAACGCCAGCGCGATCAACGATTCAGGGCGCGGCAGGTTCGGGTCGATGAGTAGAATGCGGTTCCCAGCCACAGTTGCCATCACCACCCGTTCCTGAGTTTCGGTGAGCGCCACGATCTGATGATCGAGGTGCATGTACACATCCTGTTCCAGTCCGTCGGCAAAGCGGTAGGGCGTATCCGGAGGGAGGAATTCACGGCTTAAAATCATGCGGGCAGAAGTGGCGCCGTTTGCCACGATGGCTTCCAGCACCGGATGCAGGGCTTCGCCCAATGTGAGGCTCGAAGCCGCCCCCCGGCTGACAACCAGCAGGCGGTTGAGTTCATCCATGCGGGCTTGCAAGCTGGCGCGCATGTGTTCGAAGGCGTTACGCAGGTCGCTGAGTTCGTCTTCACCCGAGGCGGCAAGCGGGCGGTCCAGTTTGCCGGTGGAGATGTATTTCGCTTCGGCGGCGAGGTCTTGCAGAGATGCGGTCACTGTGCGTAAACTGATACTCAACGCGATCAGGGCAATGGCGCCAAGCAGGAGGATCATCAACGCGATGGGCAGGGCGATATCGAGCGCAATCTGTTGCGCCTGCCGCGCAGGCGCTGTCACCACCACCGCCCATGGGTACCCAAACACCGGCTGGTAATACACCAATTGCCGCGCGCCATTTGGCGAGGTTTCATCGAAAAAAGTTGGAGAGTCTTTGCGCGCACCGGGATACTGGCTAAAGATCAGGTCGGTTTGCGAATGGTGAAGGATAATCCCGTGTTCATCCAGCAGAACGCCCGAGCCGTTCAATTCGGTCATCCCGTTGAGGGTGAGCGTCAGCGAGCGAAGCGTGGGATTTGTGTTGAGATCGGTGCGGGCGATGAGGGCGCGGGTAGAGTTGGGGATGCCGGCGATGAACGAGATGCGGGCGGGTCCGCCGGGGTCGGAGGGAGGAAGCGCAAGTTGTTGATTCAGAATCCCCTGCGAAAGAAGCGGGAGTCCCGCAGTTTCCCCGTCTGTCAGTTGAAAGGCTGGTTCCGCCGGGTAACTCGTCAGTGGCAAGGCTGTGGAAACATCCACCACAGCGAGCTGATTGAAAAACGCCGCCGAGCGAATAAGTTCGCCGAGAGCGGCTTGCAGTTCGCCGTCGCTTGCTTGCGCGAGGCGCGGGTCGGATGCGATTTGCGAGGAGAGGCTTTGCCCCGATTCTAAAAACTGCGGGATGGCTTGCGCGCTCAATTGCGCCGCGCTGGCGAGCCGGTCTTCGAGCAAACCGCGCGCGGCTGAGCCTGCCACCACCCACGCGCCAACGAGGAGCAAGATGAGCAGGGTTGAGATGATCGCCCCCGCGCCGGAAACAAAACGCGTCTCGATGCTCTTTTCGGCGGGCGAAGGTTGCAAGGCGCTGCGCCCGCCCCACAGCCTCGGGAACACCGTAGAGATTACCTGCGCGGCGAACCCGGCGATGAGCATTTCGATGCCGAAAGCAAAACTTGCCGCGCCCACATTGCTGAAGGCGTAGTCGAGTCGCTCCGCCGACGACGCCGACACGCTGGTGACCGCGCCGACGATAAACAAGAGCGCGTGGATCAGGGTGAGAATAAAAACGTTGAAGAGCGGCTGGCGAAGCAGGGTATAGAGCGGGGTGCGATAACGCTGGTGTGTGTTTGCCGCGAACGCCGCGCCGAGGATTCCAAATTCAATAATGGAAAAAATAGAATGCGTATCCCACACGCCGCGCAAGAGCCCGCCTAAGACGCCCAAGCCGGCTCCCGCAAAAGGACCGAGCAAGCCGCCTGCCAACGTCCACGGGATTGCGGAGAAGATCATCACGGTAGAACCGGGCGCCTGAGCCGGAATGCCAGGCACAGGTAATGCTCCGCCTGATGAGAATTCCAACCCGAGGAATAACGTTGTGATGGGCGTGAGAAACGCAAGCGCGATGAAAACCCACATATTGCGCTGTGAAATCTTCGAATGATATTTGCGCCAACTCGATAGGAGAAAGACGAGCAGTCCCGCCAGCCCAACCCAGACCAGCCACCCAGCCAGCGAGGGCGAATCGATGTATGCCAGGCGCGTCAGCAAGGTCGCAATGAACTGCATATTGAGATTATAGCGTTAATCCAATCCCTGAACAGCCATGTTACTCAGATGAAATGTAATCGTATTTCCCGCGATACTCTTTGGGAAGCAGACGCGCGATCTCCTCCATGATCTGACGAGTGCCAGCCCGGATCATCTCCGCGCGTGATGCCTGCTCCTGTATCCTGAAAGGTTTTCCCACCGTGACCGTGACCGGCGCGCGCTGGAACCATTTGCGCTCGAAGATGGATTTATTTTCAGTGCCGGTCAACGCGATGGGCACAATGAGCGCGCCAGACCTCACCGCCAGAAACGCCGCGCCTTCAGTGCCTTCTTCCAGCGCGCCGGTCAGCGATTCGCGCGCCTCGGGAGCGAGGGCGATCATGCGTCCCGCTTCCAAGCCCTCAAGCGCGGAACGAAGCGCCCTGCGGTCCGGCGAGCCGCGATGCACCCAGATGACCCCGTAAGCGCGGCCGACAAGCCCGACCCAACCATCGTTGTGCAATTCGATCTTTCCGATCGCGTCCATTGGCGCGGGAAGCGCGGCGAGGATGACCGGCGCGTCGGCGTCGCCGAGATGGTTGAACGCGAGCAACGCGGGACCTTGCCGAGGAACGTTTTCCAACCCCTTGAATGTTGGGCGCGTGACAACCCGCACAACGATTCGCGCGACAACTTGAAGCAGAACGCGGAAGATACGCCGGGCGATCGTCAGCCGCGGCAGAGAGACAAGGTCGGGTCGCCAGATCCCTGCCACCGGCTTAGGCTCATCGATGTGGTTGGTCATGGGTCTTGCACGTAATCGTACACCCCGCGATATTCTTTCGGAAGCAGGCGCGCGATCTCTTCCATGATCTGCCGCGTTCCGGCATGGATGGATTCGCGGCGGTCTGAATCGATGTTCAAGTGGAAGGGTTTGCCCATCGTCCATGTGACTTTCGCGCGGCGCCAACGTTTCATGTGCCCATACACATTGTTGTTTTCGGTGCCGGTCAACGCCAGCGGAATCAACGGCGCGCCCGATTTGAGGGCGAGGAATGCCGCGCCATCGGTGCCGGGTTCAAGCCCGCCGGTGAGCGTTTGCCGCCCTTCCGGTGCGATGGCAATGATGCGTCCCTCAGCGAGCGCGTCGAGGGCGGCTCGCAGGGCGCGGCGGTCGGGCTGTCCACGGTGGATCCAGATCACCCCGTAGGTGCGAAGCGCGGGTCCTACCAGCCAGTGGTCGTAACTGTTCTCGATCTTCCCAATGACCTCGTCGTTGTATGGGAAGGAGGCGAGGTTGAGCACCGCATCCGCGTCGCCGAGGTGGTTGAAGACGATGATGGCAGGTCCTTTTTTGGGTTTGTTCTCGCGCCCAGTATAGGTAATACTCATGATGGAATAGGCGAATGCCCTCACCAGATAGCCAAAGAGGAAACGATAGACGCGCCGCGCAAGAGTAAGGCGCGGGAGGGAAACCATTTCCGGCTTCCACACTTCTGTCACTGGTTTTGGGGGAACGTGGGTTTGATTCTCCATGGGCGTTCGGAGCCTTTGATGAGTTAAGAGATGTAGTCGTATTTTCCCCGGTATTCTTTCGGGAGCAGGCGCGCGAGTTCTTCCATGATGCGGCGCGTGCCCTCGCGGATCGTATCCTGATGGTTGGGCTGCTCCTCCAGGTGGAACGGTTTGCCCACCGTGAGCGTGACTGGGGTGCGCTTCCATTGTTTCATGTTCGCGTACGTATTTGCATTTTGGGTGCCGGTCATGGCGACCGGGACGATCGGCGCCCCCGATTTGAGCGCGAGGAAGGTTGCGCCGTCGGTGCCTTCTTCCAACCCGCCGGTCAGGGTTTGGCGCCCTTCCGGTGAGAGCGCGATGATCCGCCCTTCTTCAAACCCTTCCAATGCAACCCGCAGAGCCTTGCGGTCGGGCTTGCCGCGATGAATCCAGATATAGCCATAGGCCCGGAATAACGGTCCGACGAGCCAGTGATCGTCGCGGTTTTCGATCTTTACGATTCCCTCCATCAACTGCGGTATGACGGCAACGAGCAGGACCGCGTCCACATCCCCGGAGTGATTGAAGACCACCATGGCGGGTCCTTTTTTGGGGAAGTTCTCCAACCCTTTGATGGTGGGACGAAGGAAAAGAAAGGTGAGCAATTTCATCAGAAGCCGATAGGTATGACGAAATAGCTTCCGCGCCGGTGTGAGACGCGGCAGGACGATCAGGTCGGGCTTCCAGACTTCGGTTACGGGTTTGGGCGGTTGAGCGGATTGTTCCTGCATAGTGACCTCGATCTTGCGGCGTTGTTGTTTTCGCGCGATACCCCATGACGCGATTGGCGCAATTTTGTCTCACTATTCTGATTAACCTTAATGGCTAACTTTATGCCATGTCATGCGGAGTCCTTCGACATGCTCAGGATAAACTCTGCGAAGCATCTCTATGACTCAAATAGAGACCCTTCGCTGGCGCTCAGGGTGACATCTTGCAAGGGAATTCAGGTTAACCTGGATCAAGTGGGTTCGTGAAACACTTTCTCACTTGCACAATGCCAATACTTTTTCAAACACTTCGTCCGCGTCCATCGAATCCGAATCGATGGTTACGGCATCCTCGGCGGCTCTCAGCGGGGCGACATCACGCGTGGAGTCGATGCGATCGCGCTCGATCACCTTTGCGAGAATTTCTTCGTACTCCGCCGCGCCGCCGCGCAAGAGAATTTCATGATATCGCCTGGTGGCGCGTTGCTGGGCGGTGGCATCGAGATAGATCTTCAAATCCGCTTCGGGCAGGACCACCGTGCCGATATCGCGCCCTACCATGACGATCTTTCCGCGCAAGCCGATGCGCCGTTGTTGCGCGGAGAGCGCGCGCCGCACGCCGGGGTATGCGGCAACGACCGACACATGCGCCTCCACCTCTTTCGCGCGAGTTTCCCATGTGATGTCTCTTCCTTCCACGAGAACATCGCACGCGCGTCCATCCGACGTGGAGGCTGGCGCCACATCGATGGGAATTTTTTCCGCCAGGGTGGCGACCGCATTCTCTTCGTTAATATTCATTCCTCGATTCAGCGCGAGCCACGTGACGGCGCGATACATTACGCCGGTGTCGAAGAATAAATATCCGAGCGCGTGAGCGAGCCGCAACCCGAGAGTCGATTTACCGGAGGCGGCGGGCCCGTCTATGGCGATGATGTTGGGGATCATGGCTGTCCGCTTGAGCGCGCATCGGGGAAGAGATCGTCGCGCGCCCACAGGATGATGGTCTCGCTTTCCGCGGGCAGTGTGCGGAAGACGATCCACGAGAGCCAGTCTATGCTTCGCGCGATCTTCCATTGCGGCTGGGCGCGCCACGTGAAATCCTGTCCGCGATAGGCGGCGGGAAGTCCGGGGTTATCCATGACCGGGGTGATGAAAAGCGGAGGGGAGGTTTGCGGATCGAGCGCGGAGACAACTTTCACCGAATGGTTCCGCAAAACCCATGCGAGGGCGGGGGAATCGATTCCCACGACGAGCACAGGCTGAGACTGGTCATGACCGAGGCTGAATTCCGAGATGTCTTTGACGCTGGCGAGAAGCAAGTCCGCTTGGACCGGTTTCGAGTCGGTCATCCATAACTCGAATCCGTCGGGGTAGCGTAGTCCGCTGGCGCCCCATGCCGTGGCAAGCGTATATAAACCGATATAGGCGGTGAGCGCGATCGTTGCGCCGAGCCGGGCAATGCGGGCAGACCAACCGAGCGCAACGAGAGCGATGCACACGAGCAGGATGGCGAATGAACTGATCAACACAGCCAGCGGCGGGTTGTCCACCGTGCCGACGAGGGGTAGGGTGGCGGGTTGGCTAACCGGGTTGAGCGCCAGATTCGAGACGGTGAACGAGATGTAAATCAGCAGGATGAGGATGGCAAGCGTTACGATGCCAACTTCGGAATATTCCGCGCGACGGATCTCAAAAGCGCGCGAGAGTTCCGATGCGGCGAGGGCGAGCAATGGGATGATCACCCACGCCAGCGCGGCGGGCTGGCGGTAAAACACGGCAAGCAGAAGCGCTGTGCCGAGCCAGATGATCAGGCGTTTGGCGCGTTTTCCGTTGGCGCGCGCGGCGCGGAAGATGGCAAGCGCGGCAAGAAGGATCCCCAGTAGCTCGTAGAACAGAATGGTGAGAATCATGCGCGAAGGCGCGACTCCTTCCCACGCAACCCAGCCTTTGAGATACGCTGGGAGGGAGGCGAGCGCGGCGCTTAATCCATTCGGCGCGAGGAAGAAGAGTGTGCCGCAGAGGAGGAGGGTGGCGAGGAAGGAAACGAGAAGTTGAGGATTAGAGAATTGAGATTGGAGACTGGAGATTGGAGACTGGGGATTGGGGGCTGGGGACTCGAGAATTGGAGGATTGGAGGATTGCGGTTGGAGATTGGATGCTTCGACGGACTCAGCACGGCGGACTGGAGATTCGGATGTTGGGGATTCGAGAATTAGAGATTCCGGGCTGTCGGTGGTTTTGGGTTTCATGCCGCGGATGAAAAGGTGCGTGATGCCGAGGGTGAGCAAGCCTGCCCAAAGTGATGGACCGGAGAGAAGCGCGAGACCGGCGAAGATGCCGGTGGGGATGAGTCGTTTTTGATTCCACATCCCCCATGCGAAGAGCAGGAACGTCACCGCGAGCATTGTCCCATTTGCCTGCCGCGACAGGGCGACGAGTCCGGGGTCGAAGACGAAGAGGAAAGCGAGGATCAACGCCGGGCGCGGATGAATCTTTTCACGGAAAAAGTATGGAGCAAAGACCAACATGCTCCCCGCCAGCGCCGGGAGGAAACGCGCGAGGAAGTTCGCGCTTTCCATGATGGCGAACAAAACAGCGGTGAAAAGAATGTATGCGGACTGCGGCGCAAGCAGGGGTGATTCGCCGCGCGCGAGGGCGAGGGATTGCAGGGCGAGTGTTGCTTCTGAGTCGGTGAGCGGCGACGCGCCGAGCGCGATGAATCGCAGGGCGAGGGCGATGAGAAAAGCCAGCCCGTACAGCCAGCCTTCGTGTTTGAGGGAGGGGGAATTCATGGGCGCAATTTTACTCTGTATGTTTTGTCGTTGCGAGGAGGAGCGCAGAAAACGCAGATTTTTCTTCTATATCAGCGTTTTTCTGCGTCTCGATTGCTAAACCGAACTCACGTTAGTTGCATGTCGTATGATGATAAAAGGTTGCTTCGTCAGCCACTCGCCGTTTAAGGCTCGGGCTTCCTCGCAACGACATGTGTATCACGGCGCTTCGTAGATCGTCACATTCCCTTGTTGGAACACAATCTTAAATAGGCTGTTGAATTTGCCCTCATCGACCGGATACGTGCTTCGTTCGAGTCCGCCGATGTAGATGTAGCGGATGTTGTACTTTGCGACGATGTCTTGCGCGGTAAGTCCATCCGGCGTGGTGTAGAGGGTTTCGATGTCCTGGCGGCGATTGCCTTGTAGAGATTGATCGCGCCATTGACCTTCGTGATTGTCCCAGCCTAGAACGGTCGGCAAGCCGGTGTAGTTGGCGATGCGGGCGTAGGAGGAGTATGCGCCTCCCACCGCCTCGGCAACCACGCCATCTGGAGCGGATTGCAACCAGCGCATCGCCGCAGCTTCATCCGGGTTCTCCGCCCTGACCCGCTCGAAATCATCGAGGGTATACCCGAAGAATGGCGGCTTGAAGTTGTTCGTTCTGTTTGCAAACCCAAGCGCGGGATACGTAAGCCCGACGATCAAGATCAATGTAAACACAACCGAGAACGCGCTCTTTGCCCTGCCCTGCAAATTCTGAAGCAAGACAGCCGTGCCATAGGCTGCGGCGAGGGAGAGCGCCATCCATGCCTGGAAATAGAATTTAAAAATGGTGTTGATGCGATATCCAAAATTATCGCGCAAGTAAACAAACTCAGGACCAAGGATCAACAACAACCCGAGGAAGAGCAGCAATAATGCAAATGTGTGCGATGACGGACGTTCCTCTGTGGGTGTACTGTTTTCGACGCGTTCATTAGTCAACAAGTACGATACCGTGGGAATCATCAACGCCAGCAATGTGACGAGACTCCCGATATATGCCAGCCGCCGCATCATGCTCGCGGCGACGAATCCGCTTGCGCCGCCAGCCTGCGATGCGATCAGTGGGTCGATCAGATCGGGACGGGCACGCAAAGCAATCGCCCCCACCGCAAACATGGCGAGGAATAACACGAACACAATTCCAAATGAAACTTTTAGCCCGGCGCTCCAGTTTGCGGACCCGGTCGAACGGCGATACAACAGGAATGCGAACAATGGAATAAAGAGCGTCCCCCACATCACCCACAATTGCGCGCCGCGCGTGGGATACATGAACGAAGGCAGGATTCCGCCCGCCTGTGAATCGAACCCGATGAAGAATGGGAGATACAACACGTACGCGACGATCAGCATGGGGATGCCCAGAATGAACAGGTCTTCGAGTCTTTCCCAGCCCCAACCTGCTTCACGCGCCCGAGCCAGCACATACGTGAAGAGCATTAACGCGCTCGTGACGAGAATATCCCACGTGTTGAGGAAGGCAAGCCCGCCGATAAGCAGGGAAAGGATCAAGAACCCTGTCTTGCTCATGTGTAGTCGCGCGAAATAAAATCCCGTTGTCCCTTTGAAGCCGCCGAAGAAAAGGTTTAACGCGACAGCCACCGCAAGCAGAACGAATGGCATCGCCAGAATATGCGGATGTAGATCGCCGAGGAGGAACGAAAAAGCGGGAAACTCGCTGATCACATCGCCGGTGGGATTATTTTGCAGATCGGAATCCATGATCACGCGCGAGGCGCGCCACCACCACCAGAAGCGGTCGGGAATCCATTGGAGAGGCTGGGCGGGCGCGTCGCGCAGTTCCGGGATGTCGAGCCATGTCCAGAAGTTGGCTCCGCTCGTCCAGAACAACCCGCGCCGGTGGAGGACTTCGAGGAAGCCTTCGACGTTACTCACCAAAAGTAAAAAAAGCGGTGCAAGCAAAGGAGAGAAGAAAGAAGAAAGAGGGTTGCCTGACCTTTGACCCTTCGACAAACTCAGGGCAACGCTTTCAACCTTCGACTTTTGACCATAAGCCAACAGGTTATACAAAACCCCATACGCGCCGACGGCGGAGAGGGCGAAGATGAGCGCGGTCATCAAGTTGAACGCGGCGGTGGCGGGCGCGCCGGTGAAGGTCGCCAGCATGGAAGTCATCACATAGCCGAAGTAGTAATACGAAATGGAATATCCCGAAAGCCACAGATCGCGCGGAGGAAAGGTCGGCGAGTTCATGATGCCGTTGATCATCATCAATTCCATCGGCTTTTCGGTGCCGAGGATCTCCGGACTCGTCGAACGGATGAACGCCATGAGGGCGAAGGCGAGGAGGAAGAGAAGTTCGGTTGTGATGATGAGGGGACGGTTGGATTTGAGGAAGGAGAGAATTGGAGAATTAGAGATTGGTAATTGGTAATTGGTCATTGCCCATACGCTCAAACTGGCAAGGATGAGCAACCCCAGCAACAATCCGCCGATGTCGTTTTGCGCGACGCGGAACGAGGCGAGCAACCAGAAGGCGTAGCCCCAGATCAACAAACCGAACGCGCGCGCGAGGGTGTAGCCGCGATCTTTCAACGCGGGGAAGATATGATACGCGAGGGGAAAGGTCAGCCAGCCGAGGAGGGTGGAGAGGAGGTACCAGAGGAGGAAGGAAAGCATTTCGATTTACGATTTTTGATTGACGATTTGCGATTGGCGAGTGACGATTTATAAATGGAGTGTCACCCTCCCAAAAAACATCGGGACGATGTGAGGTGCGTTTTCCAGCGACCGAATGGTCTGCGTGCTAGCGAGGAGATTGCTTCGCTTCGCTCGCAATGACGGAATGAAATTAGAGATTACCCGGCGGGACGAAGACATCGTCCGCGTTGCGTTCCATGTCCAGTGTTTTGAGGACGGCTTCGTGGTTGATGGGACCGTACACGTGCGGGAACTTGTCGCTGGCGGGAACGCCCGGAGGCGGACCGCCGGAAGGCTTTTCCCATTTCACTTCTGGTTTGAGTTTTGTTTCGTCGATCACGAGGATCGTCAATTTACGGCGAGCCGGGAAAAAATCCATCGCCACCGGAACAAGTTGCGATTGGGTCGAGCAGTGGATGAAGCCCTCTTTGTCGAGGCTCTTGGCTGTGTAGGGTCCCGTTGCCAGCGCGTATCTCCAGTTTTTGCGAAAGGTGAGGTGGTAGATCATAGCGGCTCCTGTTCTTCATTTTGAGATGTCACCCTGAGCGATAGCGAAGGGTCTCCCTGTCGTGAGGGAGATGCTTCGTCGCTTCGCTCCTCAGCATGACATGGTTATTACGGCATTACCTCATAAATCACTGTCGCGCCATCGCGATAGACTTCGCGCCAATATTGTCCTTCGAGTTGATCGAACTTGGCGATACCTTCCGGCGTGTACGCGGCGCGTTCGAGTTGACCGACGATAATATACTTCACATCGTACTTTTTGAGAAATGCCCGAATGGATTCGGGGTCAATGCTGTTGTAGAAATCGGTTACTTCCGCGCCCCGGTCGACCACTTGCTGTGAAAATAGAACGCGCTGTTGTTGTTGATGCCATTGCCAGCCAACTACATCAGGAAGCCCGGTATAGATCGTGAAACGCGAGTGCCATTCATATTGCCTGCCAGCAGAGGCGGCTTCCGCGATGACTGGCGATCCTTTCACGTTATCCTGCATCCAGCGGATGGCGCGGTAATCCTCGCTCAATTCCAAACGTTGACCGTACGTATCGTATTGAGCATATTGCATGTAGGTCATCGAATCGAGCGTGCGCGGGGCTTCGAGGATCCAGCGGTCTTTGATCTTGCCGGATGTGGCAGTGACGGTATACATCGCCGCGCCGGAGACGAGCGCGATCATCGCGATCTGCCAAAAGACGCGCCAGCCGGGAAGCCATTTGAAGAACGAGGGGAGAGTCCATGCGAACGCCGCCGCCGCGCTCACTGCCAGCATGAACCACGATTGCAAATAGAATTTGAAGATGGTGTTCTGCCGTCCGATGTCGCCGACCACCACGAGGACTTCAACAACGACGGTGATGAGCAGGGCAGTGCCGATGAGGAACAACACGAATCGCTTTTCATCCGGCATGTTCGGGCGCAGCATCAAAATTCCAGCCCACGCCGCGATAGGCAAGGCGATCCAGCTGACCGCCACGCCTCCGTAATTTGTGCTGGATTGATTGTATTGAAGGAGGAGCAATATGAATGCGAACACGATCAACGCGCCTTCGATCAAAACCTGAAATGGTTTGAGCTTTCGCAAGGATGACGCGGGCGTTGAAGCCATCCACTCGCGGGTTTCCCAGACCATCCACGCAACGATGATGAACAGGAACACGCCCCACATAGTGAGATACGACGAGATGGGCGTGAACGGTCCCTTCCACGGGTCGAGCGCGCTGTATCCCTGATAATACGCGATACGATACGGCAGATATAACAGCCTCGACAGCGCGAACAAGGCAACGACCGCGCCGCCCGTCCACACGATGCGTTTCATCAATGACCCGGCTTCGACGTATCGCCACACGGAATATGCGACCGCCGCGATCCCGATCAATAAATAGGTATACGTGTCGGATAGATTGGTGGGAAACACCGCGCCGATGATGAGTCCGCCGACGAGGAATCCCAGCGCGGTCATCCACGCTTCAGACGCAGGGTGGGCTTGGTCCTTCCAGCGCGAGCGAGCCATCACCACCGACAGCGCCCAACTGATGGCAAGCAACGCCAGCGGCATGACGATCATGTGCGCATGCAAGTCGCTATACAGGAAGGTGAACAGAGGGAACTCGGTGATCTCGTTGCCCCCGCCCGGCGGGACGACTCGGCTGGGGTCCCAGTACCAGTCTCCAGGTCCGACCGGAAGCGTGCCGCCCTGCGCGATGAGTTTCAGTCCCTCAGTCGCCCACTTCACGCGTTGACCGAAAGTCGAATCCCAGGTGAAGGCGCCCAGCGAACCGAGTTGTTGCAGGCGGTTGTAGATCATTTGCACGGTGCCGAGGTTGCCCAGCAGGATGGCGAGGAAAGACGCGGCAAAGCCGGCAATTAAAGATAAAGGATGAAGGATGAAGGTTTGCCCTGAGTCTTGTGGAAGGGCTGAATTGTGTTCAGATGATTCTTCATCCTTCATCCTTCCGCCTTCATCCTTTTGAAGAAGATTCCAGCCGATGGAGAATGCGCTGATGCCGACGATGGCGAAGAGTGTCGGCAGGATGAAGTTGTAGGCGATGGACGGCACGATGCCGAGCAGTTTGACCGGCGTGCCGACCAACACGAAGCCGTAATAATAGTAATTGATGTATCCGCCCGCGAACCACGGATCGTACGGCGGGAAGGATGTGCTTTTGAGCACCGCGTTAAAGTACGAGAAATCCATTGGGCGCTCGCCGCCTTTGGATACGTGCCACAAGTCCGGGTTGCCAATGCGGATGAAGAGGTCGATGAAGAAGAACAGCAGGAAGATGCCTTCGACGAGCAGGAAGTATTTTCTTTTGGTTTTCCATTCTGCGCGCAGTTCGTGGCGTTGATAGTAACCAAGCCCCGCGCCCATGAGCAGGATCAAGCCGAAGACGATCGCGATGGTTGGGCGCGTGTAGGGGATGCCGATAGAGCCTCCCATCCATGCCAGCCAGCCGAAGAGGACCAACCCCAACGCGCGGCTGAGCGGGTAACCGCGGTCTGCCAAACCGGGCATGGCAATTCTCACCAGCGGGTATACGGCAAGCCCAAGGATCATGATGAAGAGATACCAGACCAGCAAGCCCAGCCATGGGTTGCTGTTGAGCGCGGAGTTGTAATCGAACAACTCAGACCATGTGCCGCCGGCGCGTTGTTGCGCGAGTTTGTCGGCGGGTAGCATCAAAGACTTGTAGTCGCTGAATTGGCGCGGGGTGAGGCGCGTAACTTTCGTTAAATCGACCGCGCTCAAGGTGGATTGCGCTTGCGCGGTATCGTAGTTTCCGTTCTTCTTGAAGATGAACACTTTCGGATGGTCGTAGAACGTGAACGCCTCTTCCGCGTATTCGTCGTTGATCTCGATGTCCCCTAATTTCGGGAAGGTCTCGAACACAGCCACGAGATCGAAACCGAGCCTGCCCTCGTAGTCGCCGGGTTTGGCTTCGTGATAACAAGGGATGATGTCTTCACCAACTGGACATCCCATCAACTCGCGGTAATACTCTGTTGTCAGCGGATAACGCTCGGGCAGGCGCGTGATCTGGGCGTATTGGTGGTTGGTGGGGATGAAGATGTAATCGGCCTGGTCGAGGGTGCTGACGAAACGCGCGAGTTTGTCGGCGTTGTCATCCCAGTAGACTTGCAGATTCAGGTCGCCGCGGTAGAGTCCGCCGAAGGCGTCGTAGCCATCCACGCGGAAGGGAAGCGGGTAATCGTAGTCGGTTTCATTGACGACCGCCGAGCCGGTGATACCGAGGATGCCCTCGTTGATTTGCATGCGAAGATAATATTGCGTGCCTTTTGAGATATTGATCGGCTCATCAAGTTCGATGGTGTAAGGATCGCCGCGCGGGTCGTTTTGCGCGGAAAAATCACCTGTGAGGGATGCGGTGGCTAATGTTTGTTCGGGGAGGTGATCGGGCGCGTTAGAGAGGATCAGGCTGAGGGTGGAAGAAGATGCGAGCGCGTTGTTGGCGTGCCCGAGGGTGAGGCTGGTGAGAAGTCCGTCCGCATTGGAAATAAAGGAGATATCGTACGGCACGGATGCGTTGACGGCTGTTTCGGGATGAATCGGCAGTGGCTGGTTGTAGGTTCCGCCCTCGGATGTTTGAATGTGTAAATTGATTGGACCCGGCACGTTCTGATAGATCCACCTTGAGGCGGCAATGCGCGGTTCCTCGCGGGTGTAGATGCTTTGGAAGGCGAAAGCCCACGCGGCGGTGAGTCCGATCGCGATCACGGCCATGGAAATACGCAGTACGGAATATGAAGCGCGTAATTTGTTATTGGTAATTGGTAATTGTTCGAAGACGAACCATGCTGCCATCATTCCAAGCAGTGGGTAGATGGGAAGTTGATAGCGCATGGTCGGGTTGAATTCCATCGACTGCCAGAGGAAGTATGCCGCCGTCCAGCCCCAAAGAAGCGCATGATGCCATTCGCCTTTGAGGATGCGCCAGCCCATGGTGAGGAATCCGATCCACGCGAGGATGCCGAGAGGCAGACCTAATCCCCAAGTCGTCAGATTTTCAAACGAATACAAATGCGAACGCCGCGCCCATTGGAGATTCCATGGCAGGTCGGCATCGCCTTTGGCTTGAATGCGTTGTTCTTGAATGTTGGCGATCCACTGCGGGTTGAGTCCAAGCCCGTCGAACGCATACGGCTGGAAAATGCGGAAGGAGATCAGCGCGGCTAGTCCGCCGGCAATGAGACAGAGAGTAATTAGTAAGTAGTAATGGGTTATTGGCGGTGAGCGATGAACGATGGACGATGGACGATGGACGGTTTCTTCCTCGCCTTGTTGCTCTTCCACAGAGAGAGGAGATTTGGTCTGTTGTCCATGGTCGATGGTCATATATCGAATTGCAAACGCGACGGGCAGGAGGATCGCCAGCGGATAAATATTCACCTTCGATGCCAGCGCCATGCCGTAGGCGATGCCGAAGCCGATGCTGAGGAGGAAGAGGGGATTGGTGATTAGAGAGCGGAGAATTGGAGAATTGGAGACTGGAGACTGGAGATCGGAGGCTGGGGAATCGGTGTTGGTCGAGTCGTCTGAGGTGGTCGCTGAGGGTGTTTCGAGATCGGAGACTGGAGACTTGTCCTGAGCGTTGTCGAAGAGCTGGAGATCGGAGGATTGGAGAATTGGAGAATTAGAGACTGGAGACTGGGGACTCATCGAATCTCTAGTCTCTATTCTCTGATTTTTCCACAGCATGATCTCAACGGCAAAATAGAGCGCCAGAAACGCAAACGGGTTGACGAACAGGTCCGTGGTGAAGAAGTGCGATTGCTGGATCTGCATCACCGTCAGCGCGGAGAAGAGGGAGGCTAGCAACGCCACGCGACGATCATACAAGCGCGAGACAATGGCATACAGGATCAAGATCGTGAACAGATCGGCAAAAGCGGAGAACTGCCTGCCCAACAGTTTTACGTCGAGTTGCCCGGTCGCCTCCGCCGCGACACGCACGAGGGTGATCGGCAGGTTGCCATACACAAAGAAGGTTTGCCCGCGATTGTATGGGTTGAGTGTGGAGGTCTCGCTGTCGAAATAATCGCCGAGGCTGATCCACGTCTGTTTTTCCGTGGGGCAGGCATCGATCGGCAGGGCGGCATCGGCGCATTTGTGCGCCCGTAAATTGGCGACCACGCCCGAAAGGAAATTCTCATCCGGGTGTTGGTGCTCGCCTTCGCCCCAATTCACACCGGTCAAACGCAAATAGCCCGCCAACGCGAGCACAAGCACAAGAAGAATATCGAAGAGCCAGAAATATTTTGTATGTTTCATAAATTTTTTGAACCGCGAAGCCCGCCAAGAAAAAAAGAATCTTCGCGTTCCTCGCGCGCTTGGCGGTTAATTATTCACCTGGCACAAAGAGGATCCAAAAATCGTGACCGGGGATGTCCGAATCGAACAAACGCAATGCGCCGTTCGGGTACAACTCTTCCAAAGCATCCAGCGATTGCTGGTCGTTCACCGTCGGGTCTTCGGTGTCGGCTTTTAGGATGAATAATTTCGGACCCGGCAATTCCACTGTCGAGGCAAAATTTTCGGGCCATAGCGCCATATCGCGGTTCGGGATACCCGCCCACGCGGCGGGCAGGCGCGTATCTACCCAATACGGGAACGGCACCACCCAAACCGTCTCTGTTGTGCCATAGGTCTGCTCGAACTCGCGTATGACTCTTCCCATGTCGGATGTGTTCCACGATCCTAAACGGAATGAATTCGCAAACGTATCGAAGACAAGCGTGTAATTTTGTGAAGCGGAAGCCGCCAACAAGATACCCGTCAACCCCCAGGCGACGACATTCCGCATCCCTCTCCCTTTCAGGCTGGTGACTAACCCGTCGAGCGCCAACGCCGCCAGCAGGAAGGCGGGAATGCTCGCCGCGCCGGCGCGGTTGAGCGCGGGGTTTTCCCCGGGGAACGCCAGCGATAACGTGGATGGCAACTGCAACAACGGAATAGACACCAGCAGGAACAAATCCTGCCAGTGGCGTTTGCGGAAGTAGCGGATCAGCACGAGGACAAACCCAAACAGGAACAACGCGCCCGTGACCACGTCCAGCGCGGGGCGGTGAGGGATCGAGTTGACCCAGATCTCGCCATCGTCGAGGTTATACATCAGCAACGCCTTCCCCACGTTCGACGCAAAGATGACCGGGGCGGGTCCCGGCAACAGCTGTTCGATCGTGCTTAACCGGGAAAAAGCGCGGAACCCGAACGCCTCCGGGTTGTCGATCCAGAAGCGCAACAAGGGAAGAAACACAAACAATGAGGTGATCGCCAGCATCGCCAGCCAGACCGGCAACTCGCGGCGCGCGCCTTTCGATTGCGAGTGAATCCAATACAAGATGAACGCCGCAATCACCACGAACGGAACAATGCGGAATGGGCTATAGCCATGCAAGCCAAGCCCGAGGAACAAGCCGGAGAGGAGGAAATCGTTGCGGTTGCGAGTGCGCAAGCCGCGCAGGAGGAAAAGAAGCGTCGGCGCCACGAAGAGGGGATATAACGGGAAACGCAGTCCGATACGACTGATGACGTTGGGCCAGTAGGCAATTCCCGCGAGCATAAAGGCAAAGAGCGCCACGCGCGTTCCGCCGATTTCTTTTCCGAGCAGGTAAATAAATGGCAGGGTCAAAAAGCCGAGGAGGGCGGTGCCGAGTTTGAGGCTGAGATACGACAAACCGGTGCCGAAGATGTTTGCCACCCAGAGAGTCCAATACATTTGAATGGCTTCACGCCCGGTATTGCGCGGGAAGAAAATATGCGTGTCACCCTGCGACACATCGTATACATCGTACAGTTTTTCGGCATGGTCGCTGAACGGTTCCGGCGGCACGGTCTCTGTCTGTGTGAAGCGGAAGAAGAAAACCAGGGCGGTGGCGGCGAAGAGCAGAATCGCCCAGCGCGAGATGGTGATCGTCCATGTGTCGCGGTTGAAAAAGCCCGCAATTTTCGCCAGTTGGTTTTTCACGCTACCAGTCCGAATCCACAATGCGCCCATAAAGGCGAGCACGGCGAGCGCCCACACCGTAACGTTGAGCGTGGTGAAGAGGTTCTCGTCCAGCAGGGTGAACGCCCAGAGACCCAGCCCCAGGCTGAGGATCAACATGACTGGGCGATAGGTGAGCGGGTCTGTCCGATCGGATGTTTCGGCGAGAGGCGCGAGAGTCCATTCGCCGCGATAGAGTCCCCAGCCCAGCGCGAAGAGCGCGGCAACGAACAGCGCAATTCCTAATTGGGTATCTGGCGGCGGTTCGAGAAGCCTTTGGCCCGCCAGCGCAAGCAAGAGCGCCAGCAGGGAACTCCACGGGAAGGGGGAAGGCGATTCGTATTTGGTAGCTGAAGGTTGACTGGGGCGCGGGTGGCGATCCGTCTCTGCCGCGAGGAGCGTATCGAGACCGGAGTTAAGAGGTTGCGGACCCTCAGGTTGATCGTCGGTGATGGATGATGTTTCTTCCTCGGCAACACGAGGAATCTGAATCCGTTCGCCTGCGCCGAATCGAAACAGCGATTTGACGTAATCGAGAATGCTGGGTTCATCGAACGGAGGTTGTGGGTGAGGAGTGGTCATGAGTTCGTATTGCGTCCCTTCGGCTAGGCTCAGGGGAAGATGGCGTTGCCCGGTTCGTTGCCTACTTGCGCGCTTGTTTCCTTGCGATTGTAATGATGCTTTCGCCCCACGTCATGGGAAGAAACGCCACGCCCGTGATCGCCTGTAGTCCGCCGAGCGAACCGAAGGTCAATTTTTGGATCGCGCTGGGAACGAGCGGAATATAGGGCACATCCCAAAACCCATCAGCGAAGATGCGCTTGATTGTAAAGCCTGCGCCTTCGATCAAGGAGACCCATTCGGCGGGTCGTTTCAACGAGATGTGAGTCGGGTCTTGATAGCCGATCCACTTGTCGCCTTTCCACGGCTTGAGTAGAGAGTCGAGGTTCGGCGTGGCAAGGATGAGAATGCCGCCTGCCTCGGTGACGCGCCCGATCTCTCGAATCGTTTTTTGCGGGTCGGGCAAATGCTCCACAACGTGCTTGATGATAACCACGTTAAATGAGTTGTCGTTAAATGGAAGTTCCTGGGCGCTGGCAGTTTGCAGGCGAGTGGTCTTCACAACGGGTTTCGACTGTGTCACCGCCCAATGGTTGATATCACAACCGTACGTTTCGAACGTGTCTTCGAGCTGACCCACAAGATGCCCCATGCCGGCCCCCACCTCCAGCAGGCGCGCGCCGCGCCGGCCGTATCGCCGCGCCAGCATGGCGAAAAAACGATTCGACCACCAATACATGCTGTATTTGGCGAAAGTAATGTTGGCGTAGGTATGCGTGGAGAAATAGTTTTCGTCGAAGGGCATGGGCGCGTATACAAGCACAAGGAAACAGGCGCAAAGCGGATTTGTGGCTGTGTGCGTTTGACTACTGTTTCCTGGTCTACCTTTTCTTCGCGATATAAAACGTAAACGTCCCGTTCTCGGTCGGTTCAGGCGAGGCGTATTTGCTTACATATTTTTTCGTTAGCCAGAGATTCCAGATTGCGCGTGAGAGTATCCAACGCCCTGTGAGAACGCGAGCCAATACCGATGGAACGCCGAAGTAATGTCCCCATTCTAACACGCGCATCGCGGCGGGCGAGAAGTAGTGCCAGTGCCGTATCATTTCAAAGCCGGCGCGTTCCAGGCGCATTTGCCAAACATCAGGCTCGTCGGCGTGATGCACGCGTGAAATTCTGCGGAACCAGTTTTCATACGGCTTGCCCAACACCTTCGAAATAGACAAGGCGGAAAAATATCTCGTGTTCGGCACGCAAAAGTAAAATGGCGCACCCTTCCTTAATACGCGCGCGGTCTCTTTTAACACGTCGTCAATGTGCGGGATATGCTCTAGCACCGAGTTGCTGAACCCGCTGGCGAAGTAGTCGTTGGGGAACGGAGATTTCGCGCCGTCCGCCTCCACGAGCGACTTGTATGCGCCGTATTTCTTCGCCTCGTGGATGGGTCCGTGCCACGGGTCGAGTCCCACGTCAATTTTTTGGTCGAAGGTCAACGAGGCAAAGTGACCGTCG
This sequence comes from Candidatus Defluviilinea gracilis, assembly GCF_057138825.1. Classification (NCBI taxonomy): domain Bacteria; kingdom Bacillati; phylum Chloroflexota; class Anaerolineae; order Anaerolineales; family Candidatus Villigracilaceae; genus Candidatus Defluviilinea; species Candidatus Defluviilinea gracilis. The sequence continues at coordinate 33,736 of NZ_DBNHEF010000021.1, read as the reverse complement.
CCGGCGCCCACATCGTAGACCGGCGCGGGCAGGGGCAGGTTTTGGTAGTAGGATGATTCAATTGCCCGCAAAAATGCGCGGAAGTAGGGCAGGTCGCGCAGGTGGAGGAAGAGGAAGTCTTTATTTGGCATGCTATAATGATAGCGCTTTCTGAAAAGTGATAGCAGAATCGAGGTCGCTATGGTACGGATGATGGTTCAACTGACCGAAGAACAGGTGAAGGCTTTAAAAGAACTGGCGAAGGCTCGCAAGACGCCTGTCGCAAAATTAGTGCGCGAGAGTGTGGCGCAGTATATCGTAACCTCTCCAAAAGAAATGACGCAAGAAGAAAAACGCGAGCGCGCCCTTGAATTTATCAGACAGCTTGAGGAGGGAGAAATCCAATTTCATGATATTGAGGACAAAACTGACATTTCGACGAATCACGACAAATATCTGGCGGAGATTTACGGCACATGGAAAAAATCTTCGTAGATACCTCGGCGTTCTTTGCGCTTGTCAACCGGAGTGATGAAAATTACAAACAGGCATTGCTCGCATGGAAAGAAATGATCAAGCGCAGCGCGACACTGATAACGAATAATTATGTTGTTGTCGAATGTTTTTCATTACTTCAAAGCAGGCTCGGGATTGACGCCGCTCGCGAATTTCGGACAAAAATCGTTCCGTTGCTTCAACTCGAATGGATCGGCGCCCAAGAACATTCTGCCATCGTCAATTTCGTGTTATCCGCCAACCGCCGCCAACTTTCGCTGGTGGATTGCAGTTGTTTCGAGACGATGCGGCGAATGAACATCGAAAAAGTTTTCACCTTCGACAGCCACTTCCGCGAGCAGGGCTTCGAAATTATCCCATAAGTTTTGCAAATAATTTTTCATACTCCTGCGCGACGGAATCGGGGTTATAGGATTTCTTGATGGATTCGATATCGCCCTTGAACTTTTGCGGTTCATTCAGGACGGTGAGAATGGACTCAGCCAAGTCGGCCGCGTCGCCAATTCGAGCGACTCGTCCCATGCCGTGCATCGTCACCGGTTGACGCACCCCCGGCAGCGCGGACGGAACGCACGGCACGCCGTTCAGCATCGCTTCGATCTGCACAAGTCCGAAGGCTTCGGTGGAATTCAATGATGGCACGGTCAACACATCGAGGTTGGGGTATAACGCGGCTAGTTGAATGGGATCGAGGTTGCCGAGAAATTTCCAATGACCGGTCGATTCATATTCGCGAATCTTTGGGATCAATCTGTCAAAGTATGCCTGTTCGCCCATCACGTTCTGGTGTTGTCCCGCGTATAGCACTTGCGCTTTCGGATATTTCTGCAAGATCGTTGGTAACGCGTCGAGCAAAAATTCCACGCCTTTTTCGGAGGCGAAGCGCGTGACCATGCCGATGACGGGATGCCGCTCTTTCACATGGTGTTCGTGCGCGAACGCCTCCACCGCACCGAGGAGTGGACTCGGCATCTCAACGGGGGGCAGGATGGGGGTCAGTTTGGAAGCGTAGCGCGAAAGGTAGGGAGAGTTGTCCGCGTAGTCTTGTGTGTACGTCACGATGTGATTCGAAAAAATCCCAGCCGCGTTGTTCATCAAGTTCACGACGAAATTGACAAAGCGGTTGAAGAATCCGGGCGGCAACAGCAGATCGCAATGATAGGTTAGCACGGCGGGTTTGCCGAAGAGACGTCCGCGCAACGCCACGCCGGGCGCGTCGAATTGGGGCAGGTGCAATTGCACGACATCGTGTTGCGCGACGAGTTTTGTCGCGACCCAACCGAACGCCGGCGCGATGACGCCTTTGCTAACCCGCGCCGCCACCGGCACGCGGATAATTTTTACACCGTCTATCACTTCTTCGCGTGGAAGCGACGGGTCATATTGCATGGTCATCACGGTCACTTGATGTCCGCGCTTGACGAACGCGCGCGCGAGTCGCTCGGCGTAAATGGTCAGCCCCGATGTGTGCGGGCGATAATAGGTGAGGACGGTGAGGATTTTCATAAAGCGGGGAGATTATACCCTCGCGACAGGGAGCAATGCGGTCTCTTTTGTACACGGATACTTCGACACGGTGAGCAAAAGACGAACCGTCAGCACAAGTTTCACAGACAACACGGATTTTTTCGTTTTCTCAGAAAGTTCCGTGTTGTCCGCGCGTTCCGTGTGCAAAAATGAGGTTGAGAAAACTTTTGAAATTAACTTGATACAATCACCGCCTGTTGAGGTGACTTGTGAATCACAAAAAACAAATATTGGATTGGTTGCTCGCCACCCTGCGCGAGTCCGCGTGGGCGCCGCTGGGTGTGTTTGGTTTTTATCTGGTCGGGCTGGTCTTCGATTGGTACGACCGTTTTCCCCCGCTCGATATCCCCACGCATTTTATGGGCGGCGTGGCGATCACATTTTTCTTTCGTTCTGCCATCAAACAATCACAAAAATTTCTTGGGGATATTCCCTCTTTGATTCAAATCCTATTTGCCTTCACCTGCACAGGGACGACGATCATCCTGTGGGAATTCTACGAGAACGCTTTCGATTATCTCTTCGGCACCACCATGGTGCGCGGATTGGAAGATACAATTGTGGATATGCTTATTGGGATGACGGGGGCGATGGCGTTGACTTTGTTCTATAAACGGTGATAATGCTTGTAATTCAAGGAGTGGAAGTTGCGTGGAGAACAATCAATGGTAATTCATCGGGATTCCTTTGCCTCCAGCGCAACCTATCAACTAACTCCTGAAAATGAATCTGCCCGCTAAAATATCTTTCCTGAACAACTAGGGGGAATGCATCTTGGATTTCAGAAGGGAAACTTATAAGGTCGCCGTTGGCTGATATCACAGACCCGTCATCGGAAAGGTGAACAATAGCAAGACCCTCCGATCCTATGATGTAGTCGTAGATCGCACCACAAATCGCCCACACATATACTTCATTGCCAGATTGTCCTAAAAATTCCCACTCGCAGATTACTTCTTCTGGAGGACGGTAATTGAATTCATCAGCAAGCGCAGTCTGGTAATCTTTCCATTTCTCTATCTGAATAGGTTCAGGTTTTAACCAGGGAATAATTGCCGGGGTTGGTTGTGTGTGTAATGTAGAAATAACAATCCAGGGAGGTTCGTCAGGGTGACCGCGTCTCCAGCGCAAACGATCTGCCCGTTCTATAGCGCGCCAGTAAGCGTCCGATCCATAATAATCCACTGGCTGAATAAAGATTTTTTCCTGCACATTCGAGGGAAACATGGCGCGAATATCAGCGTTATAAGAAGATCTTGATCCGGGAATTTCGGCATTTATTACCTCCCCATCCATTCCAAGATATATCACAGCCGGAATCGTTGCTCTATAAGGGTTGGCAGAGTAGATGCCTGCACAATGCGCATCCACATAAACTTCCTGTTCTGTTTGTCCTAATATTTCCCACTCACATACGACTTCTTTAGGTTGAAGAGATGACTTGAAAAATGCTTTCGCTAAAGCGTCTTCATATGCCATCCAATGTTCTATTTGATTGGCATTAGGTGCAATAACAGGAATGGTTGGTTTTGTAGGTAATGGAGATGGGGTAACCGTTACGAGTATTGGCGTGGATGTCGGAACGGGTGTCGGTGAAACCGTTTTTGAAACAGGTGTCTCACTGGGTGACAAAGTTGTTTTCTCTCGACAAGCAACGATGAGATCAAGAAAGAGCAACAAGAAAAGATATGTCACGATCTTGTTCATTATTGATATTTCCTTTTACGTTCAAATCCAGATCTACAGAAATTGCCTGATCGAAAACACTATTAGACTGCTAAAACAAATCCTTATTCGCCTGCACCCACTCGAACATCAACTCCATGCCCTCTTCGAGATCAATTTTCGGTTCCCAGCCGAGTTCGTGTTTGGCTTTGCGTAGGTCGGCGTAGAAGACTTTCTGGTCGCCGGGACGCCAATCTTCGCGCGCCACTTCGATTCTTTTGCCGAGCAACTTCTCCAGTATCGGACCGAACTCTGCCCAGATCGCCATGACGTTGCGCCTGCCGCCGCCAACGTTATAAATTTGCCCTTTGGCAGTATCAATTTTTTCGATGGCGGCATCGTACGCGTCGAGCAGGTCGTGGACGTGCAGAACGTCGCGCACTTGTTTGCCGTCGCCATAGACGGTAATCTTGCGTCCCGTCACTGCAGCGATCATCATCCACGCGAGCCAGCCTTGGTCTTCGATTCCAAATTGGCGCGGACCGTAAATGCAACTTTGACGAAAGACGACAGAGCGTAGACCGTAAATGCGAGCATAATCGCGGACGTATTGGTCGCCCGAACCTTTTGAAACTCCATACGGCGAATGGAAATCAAGCGGCTGTGATTCGGGACAGCCGTGTTTCAAATCTTTGTATAACCAGCGCGTCGATTCTTCGACCAACTGCACATCGTCCATGCCGCCGTAGACTTTGTTGGTGGATGAGTAAATGAAGATGGGATTCTTTTTCGATAGGCGAGCGGCTTCGAGCGCGTTGAACGTCCCCAGCGCGTTGGCTTCGAAGTCCTCGCGCGGATTTGTCACAGAGGTTGTCACTGCGACTTGACCAGCGAGATGCACGATGACATCCGCGTCTTTGGCGGACTCGGCTAACAAGTCTGCGCTTCGCAGGTCTCCGACGATGAGGTTGAATCCAGTTTCCCCGAATTGACTCTTCAACCAGTCCACATTGCGCGGCGCGCCCGCGCGCGAGAGATTGTCGAAGATGGTGACGCGCTCGCCGCGCTGGATCAGCCTGTCCGCGTAGTTCGAACCGATGAATCCCGCTCCGCCTGTGATGAAGTAATGGCGACTCACATTGTATCCTTTAGATTAGACCTCTTGAATAAGTAAGTTTTGCTTAGCCACACATCGTCCCGATGTTCTTCGGGAGAGTCCACAGAGCCCTTTGAGAAAATCTCTTTTTTCTCTGTGTGCTCTGTGGCGAAAAGACTTTCGCAAGAGGGCTATTATTTGATGCTACACCGTCCCGCAGGTTGCGTAGTGGCGACTTCAGTCGCCCACAGCCGAACGACTGAAGTCGTTACTACGGTTTTATGACCTGCGGGACGTTTTGACTATTCCGCTTTCGCTTGCTTGTTTCTGAAACTCATCAACTCCTGATAGACGCCTGAAAGAGTCTGTCCTTCGCGCGAGAGACCGATGGCGCCGACTATGATGCTGTTGATGTAATTGTACAACCGCATGGCTAATGCGGCGGCGAGCGCGGAGGATTCGTCGGCACCCAGGATTTTCAAGGCGAACACGATCGCGGCTTCGAACGTCCCTAACGCGCCGGGCGCCGAAGGGATGGCTCCGCCGAACGCCGCCATGCCCAAGCCGAACATCGCCCAGATCGCGTTCGCCTGCGGGAAGAACGCGCGGATGATGAAGTAATACGCGACGATGGCGATCCCCCAGTTGACAGCCATCCAAAATAAAAATTTGACGAAGAGTCTGCCGTCGGTGAGCACGCTCAAGCCGGAGAAGAACGATTCGAGGAAACTGCCGCCGAGTTGTTGCAAGCGCGGAAAACGCGCCGTGAGTTTGTGAAAAATATCGAGCGCCCATTTGTTGTTGCGCGCCAGAATGAACATCAGTACGAAGCCGATCAGCACGATGCCGCCCATGATGTAGGCTGTACGTCCGCTCCCCTCCGCGCCGACGATGAACGGAAGGACGGAAAGAAAAATGATGGCGGTGTAGATCAAGTCCATGGTGCGTTCGATGACGATGGTTGGGAGGATTTCCATGAAGGTCATCTTGGATTTTCGGCTGAGTAAAAAGGCGCGACCAACTTCGCCGAGGCGGAAGGGAAGGAAGTTATTTAATAAGTATCCTTCACCCACTGTCCAAAACACATCGCTGAACGAGGCGCGGTCACGCAGAAGCGTTCTCCACACCTGCGTGCGGACCGCCATCCACACAAAGCCGATCACAAGCGCGATTCCGAAATACACATAATTCGCGTTGCGAAGCGCGTCGACCATTTTGGGCAGGTCAACGAAATAGAGGATCGCGGCGATCAAGCCGAGGCTGACGATCGCGCCGGGGAGCCATTTTTTTACATCTTTCATATGATTCCTTTTTTACCACGAAGGACACAAAGTACACAATGGAAAACCCATGCCATGTCATGCTGAGCCGCTTGCGGCGAAGCATCTTTGCCACGTTGCGCCAGAGACCCTTCGGTCGCGGACGAACGCTCCCTCACATCGTCCCGATGGTCTTCGGGAGGGTGACATACCTTAGTGACCTTCGTGTCCTTTGTGTTTAAAGAAGATTATTCCTCATTCAACTTCAACACCGCCATGAACGCGTCCTGCGGGATTTCGACGTTGCCGACCATCTTCAAGCGTTTCTTGCCCTTCTTTTGTTTCTCGAGCAATTTCTTTTTGCGAGTGATGTCGCCGCCGTAGCATTTTGCCAGCACATCTTTGCGCGTGGCTTTGACGTTGGCGCGCGAGATGATTCGTCCGCCCGAGGAGGCTTGCACTGCCACATCATACAGTTGACGGGGGATCAAGTCTTTCAGTTTCGTGATGAGGCGTTGACCTTTGTGATACGCATCCTTTTGATGGACGATGGTCGCGAGCGCGTCGAGAGGTTCGCCGTTGACGAGTATTTCAAGTTTCTGCAATTCGTCGGGGCGATATTCAAGGAATTGATAATCCAACGAAGCATAGCCTTTGGTGCGCGATTTCAAATCGTCGAAGAAATCAATGATAATTTCCGAGAGCGGGATTTCAAAATCGAGTTGCACGCGATGCGGCGCGGGATATTCCTGTTGTTTGAAGATGCCGCGCCGTTTGGTGACAATGTCCATGATGGGACCGTAATAATCGGTGGGCGTGATGATCTCGATGGTCATCCACGGCTCGCGCACTTCGACGATCTTCGATTCATCGGGCAGTTCGGCGGGCGAGTCAACGGGGATGACCGAGTCGTCGATCATCAACACTTGATATTCCACCGACGGCGCGGTGAACAGCACATCCAAATTGTATTCACGTTCGATGCGCTCTTGAATGATCTCCATGTGAAAGAGACCGAGAAAGCCCGCGCGGAATCCGAATCCCAACGCTTGCGAGGTTTCAGGCTGGTACGTCAGCGAGGCGTCGTTGAGTTGCAGTTTTTCGAGCGAGTCGCGTAGCTCGGGATAATCGTCCGCTTCGACGGGATAAATCCCCGCGAAGACCATCGGCTTCGGGGTTTGGTACCCAGGCAGAGGGTTAGAGGCAGGCTGAGCGGCGCGCGTGATCGTATCTCCCACGCGGCACTCATGCACGGTTTTGAATCCCGTCGCGATGTATCCCACCTCGCCCGATCCCAACGTCTCCGTCGCCTTCATGCTCGGCGCGAAAATTCCGATTTCAACGGGGCGCATTTCTTCGCGCGTCGAAAACATCCGCAAGACATCGGTGGATTTGAACGAGCCTTCAACCACGCGGACGTACGCGACGACGCCTTTGTACGAGTCGTAATGCGAATCGAAGACGAGCGCGCGCAACGGCGCGTCATCCAGATCTTTCGGAGGCGGCACGCGCGTCACAATTGCCTCCAGGATTTGATCCACGTTGACGCCCTCTTTCGCCGAGACGCGCAAAACCGCTTCAGGCGGGACCCCGAGCAGGCTCCCCACATCTTCAGCCACCTCGTCGGGACGCGCGGAGGGCAGGTCAATTTTGTTGATGACGGGGATGATCGTGAGGTCGGCGTCGAGCGCCTGATAGAGATTCGCCAGCGTCTGCGCTTCGATGCCCTGCGTGGCGTCCACGACAAGCACCGCGCCTTCGCACGCCTTGAGCGCGCGGCTGACCTCGTAGCCGAAGTCCACGTGACCTGGCGTGTCGATCAGATTGATCTCGTACTTTTGATTGTCCTTCGCGGTGTAATACATCCGCACCGCGGAGGCTTTGATCGTGACGCCTTTTTCGCGTTCGAGGTCCATGCTATCGAGCACCTGCTCGGTCATCTCGCGTTCCGAGATCGCGCCTGTCAGTTGCAACAAGCGGTCGGCAAGCGTGGATTTTCCATGGTCAACATGGGCAATGATACAGAAGTTACGAATGTGGTCGGTCATAATAGCGGGGGAAGTATAACCGAGTTTCTTAACAACGAAGATATCCTTCGACTTTGATCGAGGATGATTAAATGAACAGAATCTGCAAATAGCCGATCTTTTATGGACAGTTAGAGGATATCGATATAGAACCTGGTAATGTTTCTAATTCCGTTGGATTGCTGCCATCTGGGTTTATGATGAATGGCTTTCCTCCAAATGGCCATGCAAATATCTTTGTGCCGTCCGGTGACCATATAACATCTGTTTCATCCATTTTGTTTCTTGTTATTTTAAGTGGATTGCTTCCATCAGCATTCATAATATAAAGTTCAAAATCCTCGCCGTCACGATCAGAACTAAACAGTATTTTTTCTCCATCAGGAGACCAGGCCATCGGGAAATCTCCACCCCTGCCGCTCGTCAATTGAAAATTGTTGCTTCCATCAACGTTCATAACATGGATCTTGTAATATCTACCCTCGCGCAGGGAAGCAAAAGCGATCTTCGTTCCATCTGGCGACCATATGGGGAATTGTTCCATAAAAGGACTGTTTGTCAAGTTGGTCAGGTTCCCGCTTCCTACATCTACCACGTAGATATCAAAGTCATATTCCTCGTCTTGCGATTCAAAAACAATCTTACTCCCATCCGGCGACCAATTATGCCAGTATTCAAATCCACCCGTGTTAGATACATTTGTCGGATTGCTCCCATCAACATTCATAACATAAATTTCAGGGTTGCTACCATTACTTGACACGAAAGCAATTTTGGCTTTGTCAGGAGATAAAATAGGCGAATATTCATACGCAGGACTGTTTGTGAGATTGATTCGATGATTTCCATCAACAGATACAGAGAAAATCTCAAGGTTTCCAGTGCCAAGATCTGACGCGCATATTATATTTTCTGTTGTCCAGCCGCCGAGTAAAGTGGCAGTGGGAAGCGGGGTGAGTGTCGGTGTGTGGGTGGGAGTGAAAGTTATTGTTGGGGTAGCTGTATAAGTAGCTGTTGGAGTCGGTGTTCTTGTCCAATTTGCCGCGCTTGTCGTTGCGGCAACCGATGTCTGTGCTGTGACTTCCTCTGGCGAAGATGCACAACTCGTAATGAGGAGAACAATGATTGTTAAGGAAAGAATCAGCTGGTATTTCATATTTTCCGCTAACGGTTACACAACCAAGAACTCGGCGTTGCCCTTACGGCAAATCAAGCGCGGCAAGAACATGCTCTACTTCGTCGAGAAATTCGCTTAATTCGATAGGTCTTTTCCCTTCTTTACTCGTATCGTGCTCTTCAGGTTTCCGATGAGTATGCCTGTGCCAGCGTCCATCCAGTTCATCTCGCGCATACAAGCGTTGACCGTTGTGAATTAAAGCAAGGTTTGTGGTTTGGTAAACGTCATTTCGATAAATTTGGACAAACAAGGCGGAGGAAATATACAGGCGAATTTTCACCAGACTCAAGGTCTGGTCGAGAACATCCATGCGGACGAAGTACTTGCGCCGCTCGAGTTCCGTCCCCAGGGTGGCGGGCAAATCCTCCGCTTTCATGATTTTTTCTGCAATGCCTTAAGCCGCTTGATCTCGGCTTTCATGTCCGCGATGCCTGTCACCGCAAGTTCCCAATCGAAGTAATCCTGCTCCGCTTCCGATTTTGGCTTTGATGCAAGGATTTTCTTGCGGAACGTTTCAAAGTCACGTTCGTATTTCTTTTCGAAGTCGCGCGCCATCGCTTGATATTTGATCAAGTTCCGCTGGGCGCGTTCGAGCAACAACTCCACAATTGCCTGTTCGGGGGACAGGTTCGGGAAGAGTCTCTTGGCGCTGGATTCGATGGTAACTGGTAGAACCATGCTTGGATTATATACCTAATTTTCTGAGCAAACTATCCAAATCGCTTCGCTCGGGATTGGAAGCTTGATCCATCCACGCCAAAAACTCGACATTCCCCTTCGGTCCCAACAGCGGACTCTTGATCAGCCCGCGGATGCCGAAGCCTTCATTCTGGGCGAAACTCAAAACATCAAGAAGTACCTGCTTGTGGATTTCAGGGTCGCGGATCACGCCGTCACCACGGGAGACATCCTTTTTACCGGCTTCGAATTGGGGTTTGATGAGGGCGATAACATGTTCCACTTTCCACTTTCTATTCTTCATTTGTAAAGTGGAAAGTGGAAAGTCGGTAGACCATTTCTTCACCACCGGCAACAAAATCTTCAACGAAATAAACGAAGCGTCAATCGATACGAGATCAACCTGTTCAGGCAGTGACTCAACATACCGCGCATTGGTCTCCTCCATCACAACCACGCGCGGATCGTTGCGGAGTTTCCAGTGCAGGATGCCTTTGCCTACATCTATTGCGTAGACTTTCGCCGCGCCGCGTTGAAGCAGGCAATCGGTGAATCCGCCGGTGGACGCGCCGACATCCGCGCAGACAAAATCTTTCACATCGAGTTGGAACGCTTCGAGCGCGCCATCCAGTTTTTCGCCGCCGCGTGAGACGAAGCGCGGACCGGAGTCCACTGTCACGGTGGATTCGCTGTCCACGGACGCTCCAGACTTCAACGCGACCTGATCCGCCACACGGACTTGTCCCGCCATGATGAGGGCTTGCGCCTTGGCGCGCGATTCGGCGAGTCCGCGCTCGACCAGTAACACATCCAAACGAATTTTTGGCATGAGCGTATTGTATCAATTTCTATTGCGCGCCCCTCTCACTTCACGTTTGAACACTGTTCAGGCGCAAAGTGAACTTTGCGGTACGGATTTTCAATCCCGAATCAGTTCGTTAATTCAACGATCAGCGTGTCCAGCGCCAGATCGAGTGTGGACTGCCCGGTCTTGACCCGCTCGTCGATGCGCAGTAATTTTCGATAGATGCTTTCAAGCGATTCGATCGAAAAGCGCCCAGCCTGTCCCGTCGTCTTCTCTGCCACAAACGGATGCACGCCCAGCGCGCGCGCCACATCATCCTTGTTTCCGCGTCCGTCGAGGATTTCTCGCGCTTGAATTAACAGGCGAAACTGTCGCACCACCATCCCCCACAGTGAAAACGGGTCTTCGGTTTCGAGCAGGCGATGCAATAAGTGTTGCGCCGATTTGCCGTTGCCGCTCGACAAGGCGTCGACGAAATCGAACACCGATTGCTGTGACGTGACGATGCAGACCGCTTCCACATCCGCGACGTTGACCTGCCTCGCCCAATTGACGTACGCCAGCAACTTCGAGATTTCCATCCCCGCCTGACGCGTGTCCACGCCGACCATGTCTTTGAGCATTTCCGCGGCGCGCGGCTCGATTTGCCCGCCTTGTTGTTTGGTTTCGTTGACGATCCAGCCTGTCATGTCTCTGAGTTTGGGGAGCATGAAGGCTTTGGTTTGAATGGATTTGTTGTTTTTCTCCGCCCATTTCACCAGCCAGTGTTTGTCCGCTTCTTTTGGTTCAACGGATTCGTACATCGCAATCCGAGTCGTGTCTGGCGCTTTTTCGATGAATTCGATAAATTTCTTTCTCGAAGAAGCGTTGTTATATTTCGAAGATGGATTCGCCAGCAAGACCAACCGTCGCTTGGCGAGGAACGGCATGGCGTTGACGGCGGTGTTCAAGTCCGTTTCGCTCATCGAACGCGCGTCGAGGCGCGCCGTGTTCATGTCCGCGCTGGTGGGGTCGGGGAAGTCCGAGTCGAAATCCTTGAGCTTGCGCGAGATGGCGAATTCGTCGTTGCCAAAGAGGAAGTAGAGGTTGGGCATGGGGAAAAGGATGAAGGATGAATTATGAAAGATGAAGAAAGTGGAGATGCAAGTTACGAGATACGAGTTACAAGTTACGTGTGTACTTGTTTACCTGTTTCCGTGTTTACTTGTCTACCTGGTTACAACTCGATGAACGCCTTTGCGAACAAGCCGAACATCCACGATCTGCATGTTGCCCAAGTCCGCTTCGGTGGTGATGTGTTTTTGGAGCCAGGGTCCAAGCGGGCGGCTCAAGAGATAGCCGAAGAGGGCGAGCATCAACGCAAAAGGAATCAGCCCGACGCGCCAAAAGGTGGAACGCGCTCCACGGAGGGGCATCCAGGCAAACGTCGCGGGAAGAAGCGTGGCGGCGACCAGATTGGTCCCGCATCCCTCGTGGACGGCGAGTCCGCTTTCGCCCGCGTTGAGTCGCGTATGCGCTTCGTTCGCGCAGGCGATCACGTCGTCGGTGGGAACGTCGCCGAGCAGAAAAAATCCCGTCGGGTTGGAATGTCCCGCCATGGATTGGTTTTTATATTTGCGCGCGAGCAGATGAAGCGTGGCATGTTCGAGCGCGTGGTTTCGTCGAGTTTCGAGAATGAGGGGAAGGTCGAGGATCATGCGATGATTATACACCGCAGGATTTATGGAAGTAGATAGGCAAGCAAGGTAAATGGCAATGCGGCAAACCCGCCTTTGATGATGACGCGTAGCGCCTGACGCCGCATTTGTTGCAACTCTGATTTGTCTTGGATGCGTTCTATTGTGTCGGAGGTATGGCGCAGACCGCGCGAGGCGAGCAATACTCAGGTTTTGTCGAGGGCTTGAATATAGCTGGTGGTCGCCGCGCTGAACATGAAGAACAACGGCAAACGCCAAAGCGGATGTATATCGAATATGACGAGCGTGGCTAACACAGCCAGCGTGAAGACAAAATACCGCGCGGCGAATCGTTCGCGCTTCTTTCTCTCTTTCGGGCTGATATTCGGTAGGCAGACAGCTCCCACCGCTCCTTTGGGATGTGCGGAAAAATTGTCAGTCATGGGAGGTGTGAAACTGAGGTTTCATCGGTTGACGCGAATTCTCACATTCTAACAAGTTTTACAGGAACCCGATGAGATGTGAAGGGAAGGGGAGCGGCGAACCAGGCATGTAATAACCCGGGTCTCCCGTACTTAAACAGGAAAGAGCCTCACCAGAAAAGGCACACACCTGCCCTGGCAGGCGGCGCCAGGGCGGCACAAAGAGATTGGATTCCTTGAGCCCTTCCTTTGTGACCGTCGTGTCCTTTGTGTTTGAATAAACAGGGCTTACGCAGTTGGCGGGCAGTTGTACTGCCGCCGCCGCAGCGCAACTACGGCGCAACAGGTTCAATTGTGTAAGTCCTAAAAAGATTTCCCGTTAAAAACAGTAGAGTCAACAACCCTCTTTGCCACAGAGGACCCAGAAACCTCGGAGAGTTCTTTACCGTTTCTTTTGGAACTTCGCGATGAAATCTTCGTATCCTTGCTTCACTTCAGCCGCGGGTTCCCCGCCATCGAAGTTGAGGAAAACCTTGAACGCGGCATTCCCTCGCGTGTCGAAGAATTGGAAAGACAACGATTCGTGTTTATCGAGATGACTCGGTTTGCGGAAGGCAAACACAGAAGCCAGTTCCCAGCCGCGGATGTGCATATCGAGGGTGTCGGTCCGGATATTCAAAAAGCCGTCTTTGTTGAAAAATTTTCCAAACTGACCGAACACCTCGACCGTGGTCGCGCCGTTCGACACGATGACGGTCACTTTGCCTAGCGGCTCGAACGCGCGGATGATTTCCTCCCAGCGCGAACCATCCAGTTCGCGGGCAGTGTCGCCTTCAAGCGCGCGCAGGATGTCCACTTCGGGGATGCGCAGTTGATGCGCAAGCATGAGGGTCATCTGTGAGCGGTCTTCATTGTAGGCTTCACGAATGGCGTCGAGACGTTCGTCCGCTGTAAGGTCTGGGCTGAGAGGGGCGAAGGTTGTAAACATGTTGTATCCTTTTCATCGATGTATGAAGACAGGGTTTCTAATTCAAGGCTTACGCAGTTGGCGGCAGTGCAACTGCGGCGCAACAGGTTCAACTGCGTACGTCCTATAATTCTTGAATGGGCGCAAGTATAGTGATATTAACTCTGCGAATCCAGACACGAGGATGATCTTTGAATTCCATGACGGTGATGGCGGATTTCACCCTGGTTGATTCTTGCGAAAAATCCCGCTCATTTGAACGGGATTTTTGCGACATTACTTTGAAGTTTTCACTATCTGCCTTGCCACTTGCATCAACTCATGCGCGGACCTCAATGTCCCCTCGCCGACTTCGCCGAGCATTTGCGAGAGTTCGAGCAGGCGCGGCTCGCCGTCGAGACGTTCGACGCGCGTGAGCGTGCGGTTGCCGTGGATCAATTTCTGCACTTGATAATGCTCGTCGCCAAAGACAGCCAACTGCGGAAGATGCGTCACGCAGAACACTTGATGTGACCGCGAGAGATTCCACAACTTCTGACCGACCGTCATACCCACGCGCCCGCCGATGCCCTGATCAATTTCGTCGAAGATCAACGAAGGGACTTCATCGGCTCTCGCCAAAACATTTTTCAAACCCAACATCAAACGCGAGGTCTCGCCGCCTGAGGCGATCTTTGCCAACGGTTTGAGTCCCTCGCCAGGGTTCGGCGCGATTAAAAACTCGACGCGGTCAATTCCGTTCTGGTCAAACCCAATGCGCGGACCGCCGTTCAGCGGCACGCCGTTCGGGTCGGGCTTGGTCTGAAAGTCTACGCCAAACTTCGCGGCGGACATTTTCAGGTCATCGAGTTCGGTCTCAATGCCGCTTCCCATCTTCGTCGCGGCAGATTTGCGTTTTTCTGAAAGCGCCAATCCCTGCTTGCCCAATTTCTCAAGCAGTTTTGCTTCTTCCAATTCCAATTCATCGATTCGATCCGCCGCGCCTGTGATGGTTTCGAGTTGTTTGCGCGCGTTCTCGCCCGAGGCGATCACCGCTGGGATGTTCCCGCCATATTTGCGTGTGAGCGAATGAATTAAATCAAGCCGCTCTTCCACTTCATCGAGTCGCTTCGGGTTGAACTCGATCTCTTCCAAATAATCGCGCAGGTTGTGAACCACATCCGAAATCGTTTCGATCAACACTTCGGCTTGATTCGCCAACTCGCTTTGCGCCGAGTCAATTTTTGCGAGCGCGTGCAAGGCTTGCGCGGCTTGCCCGATCAGGTCGGTGGCGGCGGGCGTTTCAGGCGAGCCTTCTTCCAACACAGCCAACGCCTCTTGCGCGTTCTGCGCCAGCGACTCGGCATTCGCGAGTCGGTCGCGCTCCTTGCGCAGTTCATCATCTTCGCCCGCTTTCAAACGCGCGGCTTCGATCTCCTCCGCTTGATACGTGAGAAACTCCACGCGGCGATCCGCATCCGCTTGCGCTTTTCGCAACTCATTCAACTCGTGACGAACGCCAAGCAACGCGTGATACGTCTGACGATAATCGCTGAGGGGACGCGAAACTTCAGCGAAGCGGTCGAGCAGACCCAAATGGGCGCGTGAATCGAGAAGCGATAGATGTTCCGCTTGTCCGTGAATGTCCACCACCAGCGATCCGATTTCTTTTAAAAGAGAAACGCTCACCGTCCGCCCATTGACGCGCGCCACACTCCGCCCCTCTTTGCGGACTTCGCGCATCAGCACCACATAATTCGGATCGTCCATCAATTCTTCGCGTTGCAGGATGGAGTGCACCGCTTCTCTTTCGGGACCTTTGAGCTGGAACACACCCTCGACGAACGCGGCATCTGAATCGGTTCGCACGAAGGTCGTGTCCGCTTTGCCGCCGATGAGCATGACGACGGCATCGAGGATGATAGACTTGCCCGCGCCCGTCTCACCCGTGAGGATGATGAGCCCAGGACCAAAACGCAGGTCGAGTTTGTCTATGATCGCAAAGTTGTGGATGTGAAGTTCGGTTAGCATGGTTAATTTTTATCTGAACAATTGGATTCCAGAAAGTCGTGTGTAAACAATGGGAGTGGCGATCACAAGATAGATGACCTGAAAGACGATGCCGAAGATATCAAAGATGAAAATTTCCAAGACGATGATCGGCAATGCGCCCAATACGACCGCAACCGCGATCGTGATGAACAACGACCGCGAGCGCCTTTTCCGCGTGATCAAGCGCACACCTTCCGCGATGATCACACCTGCTGTCGGCGCGCCTGCGGCAATGAGGAACCATCCGAAGAAGCCGATACTGCCGATCATGGTGACCAGGAACGAAGCCACACCCGAGAGGAACCCCGCCACGATAAATCCAAAAATATAGTCATACCATTCGGATGTATCAAACGTTTTTTTACGTTCGCGCACACACTCCTTGCACATGTAACCCGTCGGCGTACCAACCGCGCACGAAGTGCAGATGGGACGTTCGCAACGTTTGCATCGTAAAGCAGTTTCGCGCGTTGGATGGTTGTAGCAATACAAGGTTTCGGTTGTTTCAGTCATCTCTATTTTTTACCACGAAGTACACGAAGGTCACTAAGGTTGGACGAATGACAAACGGATCGCCTTTCCATAGATTTTCCCTTTGTGTACTTGGTGTCCTTCGTGTTTAAAGAATTTCATCTCGGCATTCCCAACGAATTTTCATTCATGTGCGCAGTGAGGTTGCGATAAAAATATCCAGGGTCGCCGAAGCGGACGAACTGCGCGTTGATGTCTGCCGCGCGCGCGTCTATGTGATCGTCTTCCATCAACGTGATCGGCGACTGACCATCCACGCTGAGAACAACATTCTCACTTTTTGGCGTCATGGTCACTGTCGAGCCTTCAGCCAGCACGACCGCGCGATCCACTGAAAGATGCGGCGCGATCGGCACGAGCAAAATATTGCGCAACTTCGGCGGCAGGATGGGTCCGCCCGCCGCGAGGGCGTAGGCAGTTGAACCCGTCGGAGTCGAAGCGATCAATCCATCGGCAAGATAGCGGGTGAGCAGGCTTCCATCCACTGAAGCGGTTAAGTGAACGGGTCGCAGGTTCGCGCCGCGCCCGACGACCACTTCATTCAACGCGTACCACTCGCCCAACGACTCGCCCGCGCGGATGTGCTCGGTGTGAAGCATCATGCGTTTCTCGATCCACGCTTCGCCGTTGAACAATTTGTCAAAGTACTCGCGCCACTCGCGGCGATCCACTTGAATGAGAAAACCGAGTCTGCCCAAATTGACTCCGAGGATCGGCACGCCGCTTGGGGCGCAGAGGTGACCCGCGCGCAAAACGCTTCCATCTCCGCCCGCGATGACCAGCATATCAAACTCGCCGCCGCGCACGCGCTTGCGCAAATCTTCATCGTAGATCGAACCGCAAGGCGCATCCATGCCCTTGCTTTTCAAATACGCAGACATCGCTTCCGCTTCGGTCACGGCTTCGGGCATTTTCTGATGCGCGGTGACGACAGGTCGCTTGGGGATGAACGATTCGGGCATGGGGGTAATTATAAGGTAAACACGTATACAGGTATACAGGTAGACACGTTACGAGATACGAGTTACGTGATACGTGTTACGACTTGTTTACGTGTTTACTTCCTTCACGCCAAACTCTGATCGCAAACGGATCGAAACCCGCATCTTTTACAACGGGACGCCTGCTCGTGCGACCTTGAGACTTCTCGCTTCATCCCATCGCGCTTCATTTCAGTGATCAACTCCAACAGAGATTGTTCCAACTCGTGTGTGTACTCCACCGAAAAATCTTTATCCTCATAATGGACGATCCCATACGGCGGACGTTTGCCGTACGTTTTCTCGACCAATAAACAATACGATGCCAATTGATAAATGTGCGAGTCATATGGCGCTTCGGGCGCGCGACCCGATTTCACTTCGACGGGGATGATCTTTCCATTTTGTTCAACGAGATAATCGGG
Source organism: Candidatus Defluviilinea gracilis (assembly GCF_057138825.1). NCBI lineage: Bacteria > Bacillati > Chloroflexota > Anaerolineae > Anaerolineales > Candidatus Villigracilaceae > Candidatus Defluviilinea > Candidatus Defluviilinea gracilis. The sequence continues at coordinate 15,975 of NZ_DBNHEF010000021.1, read as the reverse complement.
TTTGCCTGTCAACTCCAACGCGGCATAGAACAGCGGCTTCTCCAATTTGTTCCAGCCGCGCGTGTCGGTGTAGATGACGCGTCCGCCTGGCAAGCCTGCCGCCTGTCGTTGACGATTCGACTGCCAGAAGAAGAGGAGGGCGAGGAGGAGGAGGAAAAGGGCAAAGTAGAGCATTGGAGAATTAGAGAATTGGAGAATTGGAGATTGGAGACTGGAGATTGGAGATTGTGTGTTTGTTTGAATGGATGAGTAAGAGAGTGAGATGAAAAAATCGGTGAAAATCTGTGTAAATCCGTGGCTAAAGGATTTGTGCGGTGCAATAGGCGACTAGCAGGATTAACGCGAGCATCAACAGGATCAAGCCAACCGTCCGCGCGAGGGTGGAGGCGAGGACTTTGCGTCCATGTTGGCGGTGGAGTTCGGAGCCTGTCGCCATTTCGGCTTGGTTCTCGGACTCGACTCCCTGCTTTTTGTACCACCACGCGCGGCGGCAGTAGAGGTAGTTCCCAATGTCTGAGGAGCGGATGACTGCCATAGGGCGAGTATAGCACAAATTTTCTAATTTTTCTGGCGGCGCTTCGACTGCGGTCTTCGTCTTCGCTATCGCTTCGCTCAGACCTCCGCTCAGCGCGGATGTGTAACCTCCTTTGTGAAAAACTTCTCACCCATTTTGCGAAAACTTTCCTTGAGCGATTTTTGTTCGTGAGAATAATACGCGTAGAAATTAATTTGCGTAGGATGCGCTCTCTTGCGCCAACGGATGCGCTAGAGAGCGCATCCTACACAATGAAAGGAGATGCCGAGATGCCTAACGAGTTGAGAGTCAAATTTTGGGGAGCGCGCGGGAGTTATCCCACCCCTGGCGCGGGGACGATCAAATATGGAGGGAACACATCCAGCGTGGAGGTCCGCGCGGGCGAGCGGACGATCATCCTCGATGCGGGGACGGGGATCATCCCGTTGGGTCGTGAGTTGGCGCGGACGAAACGGGCGGGCGAACTTCTGTTACTGTTCAGCCATTTGCATCACGATCACACGCAGGGATTTCCGTTCTTCGTCCCCGCGTACATGCCGAGCGCGAGACTGCACATCTACGGACCCGACGGCACGCACGAATCGTTGAAGAATGTGTTGGAGCGGAATCAATCGTCTGAAACGTTTCCTGTCGGGTTACGTGACATGGCTTCGTCGAAAGATATTCAAGCGGTGCGCGAGTCGCAGATCGTCGTTTGGGATGCCGAGGGAGTCCGAGTGGCTGAGTCAGGCGTCCCCGTCGGAGAAGAAGCGGTCGTCATCCGCATTCACAAATCGTACGCGCATCCTGGAGGTGTTTACGTCTACCGAATCACTTGGCGCGGAAAATCTGTCGTCTATGCTACAGATACGGAGGGCTATGTGGGAACGGATCGCAAGCTTGTGCAATTTGCGCGGGATGCGGATGTGCTGATCCACGACGCGCAATATTTGGAGGAGCATTATCGCGGGCAGTTGGCGGGCTTTCCGTCCACGCAGGGGTACGGACATTCGACCGTGACGATGGCTTGCGAAGTTGCCGCGGCGGCAGAAGTTGGACAGTTGGTGTTGTTCCATCACGATCCGTCGTATGACGACGCGATGATCGCGGGCATGGAACGGACGGCGAAGAGTCTGTTCGAGGATACGGTTGCGGCGTATGAGGGGTTGGAGATTGACCTCGCCCCTAGACATTCCCTCACCCCCGTCCCCTCTCCCATGGGGAGAGGCGGGAGGAAGGATGTACAATATGCTCAAAATGGATGAGATCAGGAAGGACAACACTCGCAACCTGCTCGCGGACATCGAACTGTTCGCAGGGCTGACGCCGACTCAACTCGATTGGGTTGCCCAGCACGCGCATCGCCGCATCTTCGAGGCGGGACGCAATGTGATGACCATCGAACAACCTGGCGAGGCGGTGTATATCATCTTGCATGGTACGGTGAAAATTCACGTCGAGCAAGGCGAACGGGATGTGATTCTTTCGATACTGGGAAGCGGCGATTTGCTTGGCGAGATGAGTCTGATTGACAGCATCGGTCGCTCTGCCAGCGCGGTGACGTTGGAAAGCAGTCTGATGTTGTGGATGGATAGGACGACATTCAACTACCTGCTTGATAACTTCCCGCCTGTTGCGCGAAACTTGGTAAAGATTCTCTCTGCGCGTGTGCGGTTATCGGATCAACTCATTCAAGCGCTGGCAACATTAGATGTGAACGGACGCGTGGCGCGTCAACTGCTGGCGTTCGCCGAGAAATACGGGCACGAAAAAGACGGCGTGACACAAATCCGCATCACGCTTACGCAGGGAGACATCGCCGACTTGGTCGGCGCGTCGCGGAAGCGGGTCAATCAGGCGATGGTGATGTTCAAGGAGCAGGGATTGATTGATAATCTCGATGGCAGGATCGGGATAAAAGATAGCGAGGGGTTGGCGAGGTATTGTAGGTAGATTTGTAGTTTGGTAGTTTGGTAGTTGTGTAGTCGGATAGTCTGTGGGTTTGGGCTATCCGATTTTGATTCATTTTTGCTTTCGATTGATCCGAATCAATTTCCCTGTCATATCTCCCGCCTCTTGAACCATTCGGTGGATTTGTTCTGACTGTTCGCGCAAGTCAATATTCTGTGTGCAAACGATCAAGCCAGCATGGTTGGACGATTTCTTGTGCAATTCAATAAAATTCTCCCCGCTGTCGAAGCAAAATTCAACACTTCGGCATCGGGGATTCGTTGATTTGCATTTCCTGCTTCAAATGAGGTCAAGACATCATGTCCCATTTCACGCAGGTATTCGGCTATTTTGACGGGAAAGTTTTCGTTGGTATAGAAGGACGCCATCAGGCTTCCTCGTTCGACCGAATGGCTTGCTCGATTTCATCTTCATGCGAATCGGCGTACACCCAGGCGTTGACCAGATCCACCGCGCGCAGGGAGGGAAAATTTTCAAGGATGGCGACTTCCGTCCACCCAAGGCGGCGATAGTTATCGAGAGTCCAAACAGGGATGCGCGTCCGCACGATACACGCTTCGCCTCCCGACACGCCAGCGGTTTTTTCGATTCCCGCCCACGTGTTTCCCACTTCTTGAGCGAGTCGCTGTAACAATTCCGCTTTTTCGGCGCGGCTCAGACGAGAAATCTGCGGTTCGAGATTTTGAATACTCATACGTGCCTCGACTTTTGAGTATTATATCGTATATCCTTTTGCGCAAAACGGTATAATCCACGCCATGAGTTATCGTTTCTATCATCCCATCGAAGTCCGCTACGGGGATTTGGATCCGCAGGGACACGTCAACAACGCGAAGCATCTCACCTACTTCGAGCAGGCGCGGATCGCGTATTTGGTCGAGTTGGGACTATTCACGAAAGATCAATCCTTTATGGAAATCGGCGTGATTCTGGCGGATGCGCACATCACGTATCTTGAGCCTGTGTATTTCGGGCAGAAGATCAAGGTTGGAGTCCATGTGGCGAAGTTGGGGAACAAATCTATGACGTGGGAGCAGAATATCGTGGACGCGGATTCAGGCAGGGAAATTGCCAAAGGCGAAGTGGTGATGGTGACGTATGATTATCGCGCCGAGAAGACGATTTCCGTTCCGCAGGAGTGGCGGGAGAAAATTATGGAGTTTGAAGGTTCGAATTTATAATATACCTATGAAAATTTCCTCAAAATTTGACCCGAAGACAAATTGCGTACTTTATGAAGGCGATTGCTTAGAGTTACTGAAACAGGTTCCCAATGAAACTGTCAAACTTGTGGTCACATCTCCTCCATACAATATTGGCAAAGAGTACGAAAAACGCTTAAACCTCAATGAGTATCTGGAACAGCAAAAACAGGTTATTGCGGAATGTGCGCGTGTTTTACATCCAGAAGGAAGTATATGCTGGCAAGTGGGAAATTTCGTGTCTAACGGCGAGATAACTCCATTAGACATTGTGTTGTACCCTGTTTTTGCATCTCTTGGCCTACATTTGCGAAATCGCATTGTGTGGGAATTTGGTCATGGACTTCATGCTTCAAAAAGATTTTCAGGAAGATATGAGGTGGTACTTTGGTTTACAAAGTCCAATAAATACACCTTTAATTTAGATCCGATTAGAGTACCTCAAAAATATCCTCAGAAAAAACATTTCAAGGGACCAAAAAAAGGTGAGTTATCTGGGAATCCATTAGGAAAAAACCCTAGCGATATTTGGGATGTCCCCAATGTAAAAGCAAACCATATAGAAAAAACCATTCATCCGTGTCAATTTCCTGTTGAGTTAATTGAGAGATTAGTTCTGTCAATGACTAATGAAAACGATTGGGTTCTTGATCCTTTTATGGGAGTAGGAAGTACCGCAATCGCATCCTTGATCCATAATCGAAGAGCTGTTGGTGCGGAAATTATGCCCGAGTATATTTCAATCGCTAAAGATAGGATTATTAAAGCAGTAAATGGCGAATTGCAGATTCGACCAATGGAGCGTCCAGTTTACAACCCTACTAAACCTACTGAGAATATTCCTCCCAAGGTCATTAAATTAGCAAAGATAAAAACTGCCCAGCTGAGCCTTATGGAGAAGCGTGGAAAATACAAAGTGGAGAAGAAAAAATGAAAATAGTATATGAATATTCTCATCTTGGCGGTTCGGAAATATTGAAGGTTCGTTATCCAAAGTATGAACAAGAACTATACGATGTAATTGCTATGGTCAAAGCGCATAGAACAAAGATAAGCAAGGAAAAGACTAAAAAAGGCAGAGAGTTGTATTCGCCTATTGACATGAACGAGCAATTCAGTAAGGCATTTCAAGGAAGGGGGTACAAAGAACTTAGAGACACGTACACAATTACAGTACCAAATTCAGATATTGCCATATCTGGAGCATATAAACAAGTCGATTTTGTCAAAGAGAAGGTTTTAGTTGAGGTTCAATTTGGTAAGTATGCCTTTATGTTTTATGATATGGCTAAATTCCAATATTTTTTCAACGAAAACAAAGCGGATGTTGGAATTGAAATCGTACCCTGTCATAATCTACACAAAGGAATGTCGTCAGGAGTTTCATACGGCGAACAACTTGTGTATGATATCGAAAGACTAAAGCGGCATTTTCCTGCCGTGCCCGTGAAAGTTATTCTAATTGATGTGGACAAATAATATGAACCTTCCCAATTTTGACACAAACCATTTCACCAAATTTCTCGTTGACCTGCTCAACATCCCCTCACCCACTGGCTTTGCGGAGCCTGCGATTGCTTTTGTTGAAAAGGAGTTGTCGCAGTATCAGCAGTTGGAGTTATCGAGAACTCGCAAAGGCGCACTCGTTGCAAAGTGGACGGTGGAAAGTGATCTGCCGCCTGTGGCTTTGACCGCGCATGTGGATACGCTTGGCGCGGTGGTGAAGGAAATTAAATCAAGCGGACGGCTGAAGTTGAGTCGCATTGGCGGGGTGCAGTGGCCCACGATTGAAACCGAAGGCGTGTGGGTGTTCACGTCGAAGGGCGAGAAGATTCGCGGATCGGTGTTGATTGATAATGCGTCGGGTCATATTTTTGGGGGGACAGACACTCCGCGCAATGACGATCACATGGAAGTGAGGCTCGACGCGCGCACAACATCCGAAAAAGAAACGCGCGAGTTGGGAATCAACGTCGGCGATTGCGTGGCGTTCGATCCGCGCGTTGAGGTGACAAATGGATTCATCCGCTCGCGGTTCCTCGACGACAAGGCCTGCGTGGCAAATGTTGTGGCGGCGATCAAGTCGTTGGCAGAATCAGGCCGAAGTCCGAAAAGAAGCGTGTACTTCCACATCTCCAATTATGAGGAGGTGGGTCACGGCGCGTCGGCGGGAATCCCATCTGATGTGGCGGAGTTGGTCACGGTGGATATGGCGGTCGTCGGCGCGGGGCAGGAGTCGGATGAGTTCAGCGCGACGTTGTGCATCAAAGATAGCGGCGGCGTGTATCACGAGGGCTTGAATAAAAAGTTGCGCGCGATAGCCGAGAAACATGGCATCGCGTACAAGACCGATGTGTATCCGCTTTACGGGTCGGACGGCGAGGCGTTTTGGCGCGCTGGCGGCGATGTTGCGCTGGCGTTGATCGGTCCTGGCATTGATGCGTCGCACAATTACGAACGCGCACACATGGACGGGTTGAACGCGACGACGAATTGGATCATGGCGTATTTAATTGATTAAACACAAAGGACACGAAGGTCACTAAGGTTGGACGAACGACGAACGGATCGCCTTTCCACAGATTTTCCTTCGTGCACTTTGTGTCCTTCGTGGTGAGAAAAAATGAAACTCGATGCTGGATTACCACCCACTGGATTGAAAGACGTCCCCGCGATCGCGAAAGCCGCGGAAGAAATTGGATTCGACGCGCTGTGGACTCAGGAGACTCAACACGATCCCTTCCTGCCCTGCGCGTTGATCGCCGAACATACAACGCGTCTTCACTTCGGGACGGCTGTCGCAGTTTCCTTCGCGCGTTCGCCCGCGAACATCGCCTACACCGCCTGGGATTTAGCCGCGCAATCGGGCGGACGATTCATCCTCGGGCTTGGCACACAAGTCAAAGCGCACATCGAGCGGAGGTTCGGTCAGGCGTGGCCCGAGTCACCTGTGAAGAAATTGCGCGAGCAGATTCAAGTCATCCGCGCGTTTTGGGATTGTTGGCAGAACGGAACGAAGTTGAATTTTCGCGGGGAATATTACAAAATAACTCTGTTGTCTCCTTTCTTCAACGCGGGAGCGATTGAGCATCCAAATATTCCAATATATATTGCTGGCGTAAACACAGGCTTGGCAAAACTCGCGGGCGAAACGTGTGAGGGGTTCCTTGTGCATCCATTTAATACGCCGCGCTATTTGAGGGAAGTGATGTTGCCTGCGATTGAAGAGGGCGCAAAAAATGCAGGCCGCAAGCAGAAAGATGTATCCGTTTCGGTGACCGCGTTCGTTGCGACGACTCCCGAGGAGATGAATTTCGCCCGTGCGCAAATTTCGTTTTACGCATCCACACCCTCCTACCGCCCCGTCATGGACTTACACGGCTGGACTGGCGTCGCAGAGACATTGTCCGCGCACGCGGCGAAAGGCGAGTGGGCTGAGATGCCGATGCTCATCACGGATGAAATATTGAACGAGTTTTGTTTGGTGACGGATGACCCTTTGTCAGGCTCAGGGCTAGCCGATGAATTGAAGAAACGCTATGATGGAATCGCGGATCGGCTGACGTTGTACACTCCCTTTGTGGTTGGGGAGAGGGATGAGTGGTGGAGAGGGTTGGCGAAGGAATTCAAGTAGCTTCTCGCTGGCAAATCCTCAAATTTTCCCAAAAACAAGGAGTTGAACTCCTTGTTTTTTGACAAAAACAAGGAGTTGATGTATAGTGCAAGTATGTTTACGCGCGTGTACGAACCCCTAGAAAACCATATCCAATCTGGCAAAGTATTGCTGATTTACGGACCCAGACGCGTTGGCAAGACAACTCTGCTTCAGAATTTCCTGAAAACTACCCCTCACAAATATAAATTAGACTCGGGCGATAATACGCGCGCGCAGGAAATTCTCAGTTCACAGGATTTCAAACAGATATTGTCCTATGTGGAGGGATATTCCCTGCTGGCAATTGACGAAGCGCAAAACATTCCTAATATCGGTATGGGATTGAAAATCATCGTTGACCAGATGCCCAATATTCGAGTTGTGGTCACAGGCTCGTCTTCGTTTGAACTCGCGGGTCAGGTTGGCGAACCTCTTACAGGACGGAAGCGCACGCTGACGTTATATCCGCTGGCGCAATCGGAATTATTATCGTTTCAAAATCGATTTGAATTGAAAGAACATCTCGAAGAATATCTTGTTTTTGGCGCATATCCTGAAGTTGTATCCTCTGCGACCAAGAAGGAAAAAATTGACGTGATTGCTGAAATAGCCAATTCATACCTCGTCAAGGACATTCTGGCTTTTGATCGCGTCAAGAACTCAAAGACCTTGCTCGATCTTCTCAAATTGCTGGCGTTTCAGGTTGGCTCCGAAGTTTCACTAACAGAAATTGGAACACAGATCGGCGTGGATTATAAAACCATTCAACGTTATCTCGACCTGCTGGAAAAGGCGTTCGTGATTGTTCGGCTTGGAGGTTTCAGCAGAAACCTGAGAAACGAAGTGACCAACAAGGCAAAATACTACTTTATGGACAACGGTATTCGTAATGCGCTGATCGCCCAGTTCAATGAAGCGGATAAACGCAACGACATCGGTCAATTGTGGGAAAATTTTATTTTTATCGAACGATTGAAATATCGAACGTATCATTCCGTCTATGCCAATATGTATTTCTGGCGCACATACGATCAACAGGAAATAGACCTGGTGGAGGAACGCGACGGAAATTTATTCGGATACGAAGCCAAATGGTCAACAGTTAAAACTGTCTCTGCTCCGAAGAATTGGCTTGGGGGTTACTCCAATGCAAAGTTCGAAGTAATCACGCAAGAAAATTATCAAAACTTTGTTCTACCAGAATGAGGCATGATGAACTTCACCGACTATCAAACCAAATCACGCGCTACTGCAAAATACCCTGTCATCGGGCATGGAGTGATCTATCCCACGCTGGGACTCGTCAACGAGGCGGGGGAAGTGGCGGGCAAGATCAAGAAAGTGTTCCGCGACAAGGACGGCGAGATCAGCGCGGAGACGCGCGAGGCGCTCAAAGCCGAACTCGGCGATGTGTTGTGGTACCTCTCGCAAGTCGCCACCGAATTAGACCTGTCGCTGGATGAGATCGCCGAGGCAAATATCGCCAAGTTGTTGGATCGATTGGAGCGGGGAAAAATTCAAGGGGATGGGGATAATCGGTAAGAGAATAGTTGAATAGAGAGTAGATAAGTAGAAAGTGATGGCGCAAGAACTATTCTCTATTCTCCACTCTCTACTCTCTTCCTTCCATAATCACACAACTTTACAATCGGGCATTTTTCACACATCGCTTTGCGCGCGGTGCAGATTTCGCGCCCCAAGCGGATGATGTTCAAGTGAGCGGCGTAGTAGGTTTCGGGCGGGAACAAACTTTCGAGATGCGGATGCGCTTGCTCGACGGTCATCTTCTCAGGGCGGAGTCCGATGCGCCCCGTCACGCGGTAGACGTGCGTATCCACAGGGAAGGCGGGCATCCCCAATGAAAAGCACAACACGATGGCGGCAGTCTTCGGTCCCACGCCGTTGAATTTGGTCAGCCAGTTTCTTGCATCATCCACAGACATTGTCTTGAGAAACGACAAATCCATATTCCCGCGTTCTTCGGTGATGGCTTTCAACACCTGCTGAATGCGCGGACCCTTTTGATTCGCCAAGCCTGCGGGACGAATCGTTTCGATCACATCTTTTGTCTGCGCGTCGCGTACTTCTTCCCACGTTGGGAATTTAGCGCGCAGCAAATTGAACGCGCGATCGCGGTTCACATCGTTTGTGTTCTGCGAAAGGATGGTGCAAACCAGTTCGTGAACCGGGGGCATTGGGTCGCGCCAAATCGGCTCGCCATAAAACTCGATCAGTTTTTCGTGGACTTTCACCGCGCGTTTCGCTAAAGGATTCATGCGTAGCCAGCCTCCTTGATGAGTCGTAACGTGTTGTTTATCACGTCGTGATGTTTTTCAGGGATGTATTCATCGAACATCGCCACGCTGAGACGGTACAACGTGAGCGCCGCCGCGCCCCGCGATTGATATTGCGAGGAGGTGGAATCGAGTCCCCATGCTGTGCGGAACGCGCTCACCCACTTCGAATCGCGTCCCACCGCATCCTGGATCAGATCAAAGTAGCGATTCTCGCTGACAATCATCAGCCCTTTCTGTACCGCGACCGCTTCGAGCATGTTCTGTACCAATCCCCACACCGAATACAATACTGACGACTCATGTCCGCGCGCGAGACCGCTCAAAATTTTGTGAACTTCTTCCGCGCAGTGCATCACCTGCTCGGCGGCGAATTCATCCGCGGCGGATTGCAAAGGGGAAAAATCAAATGCCTGTGCAGACTTTTGCAACTCCGTCAACTCGCCAGTTTTATCCAGCACGATCCTCATTCCACTTAATCCAGGCACAGCCCAAATCGCGCGGCGCGGATTCGTCAACGCGGCGCGTTCATCATCGAGCAGGGCATATTTCAGGCTGACGAGTTTACTGTCAAAATATTTCAGCGTGTACTTGTCGTCCTCGGGCAATTTGCTCACAAAGATATCGAAATCAACATCGCTGTATTTTGATTCTTGTCCGCGCGCGTAACTGCCCACGATGCCAACACCAACGACATCAGGTGTGTCGATTTTTTTGAGAACAGATTGGATGAATGAGTCAGAGAGAGACATAATGCCGAAGTATACAGGTAGACACGGAAACACGTAACACGCAGTACGCAATAATCTCCAGTATCTAGTCTCCAGTTCTCTAATCCTCTATGCCTCTATTTCCCCACCCCTCCACTTTCCACCCTCCACACCTCCGCCCCCTCCACAAACTCAGGCGCGAACAATTTCAGGTCGGTGGTCGTGAACAGCACCTGCTCGCTCTCGCCTACATATTTCAACAGATCGGCGCGGCGTTGCAAATCCAACTCTGCCATCACTTCATCGAGCAGGACCACGGGCCATTCGCCTGTGCGTTCTTTCATCCAATTCACTTCGGCGAGTTTGAGCGCGAGTAACGCAGTGCGGATTTGCCCGCGCGAGCCGTAATCGCCGAGGTCAACTGTATCGGCGATGAACCGCAACTCGTCGCGATGCGGACCGATCGTCGTCACGCCGCGCGCGATCTCGTCGCTGCGAATCTTGCGCAATCGTTCGCGGAATCCATTTTCAATATCGCTCAACTTCATACCCGAACGGTCAACAACCGTTTCCATCTTCAAACCCATCTGCCCATTCGGTTGAGGAAGCGGATCGTACGCGGGCTCGTAGGAAAGGCGCAGAGTCTCAGTTCCGTGAGTCAGCTCGAAATGGACGCGCGAAGCGAGAGTCTGAATCTGCTGGACGGCTTCGATGCGCCACAAGATGATCTGCGATCCGAGCCGCGCCAACGCGTCATCCCAGACTTCGAGTTGGTCGCTGTTGCCCCCGCGTTCTCCAAGCATTTTGAGCAGAGCGTTGCGCTGTGTGACGACTTGATTGTATTCGCCGAGCGCGCGCGCAAACGCAGGCGTGGATTGCGCCAACGCGAGATTCAAATAACGGCGGCGGTCTTCGGGCGCGCCTTCGATGATCTGCGACATTTGCGGCACGAAGACGACCGCATTGAAATGACCGACCACATCGTTGATCGGTTTCTTCACGCCATCGAGCAAGACCTCTTTGCGAAGACGCTGACCGTTCAACACGCCGACAGGTTCGAGGATGAGCCGCGCCTCGATGCGATGTTTTCGCGCGCCGCGTTGATACTCCGCAATGAGACGCGCAACGGCGGGCGAATCTTTTTTATCGGCTTCGATGAAGTTGATGAGTTGCCGGTCGGTGTTGGTTTGAAAGGACGTGAATGCCGCGAGAAAATAAATGGCTTCGAGCACGGTCGTCTTGCCCTGCGCGTTCGCGCCTGTGAGCAGAACGGCGCGTTTCGGGAAATCCAGATCGAGCCGTGTGAATTTGCGGAAGTTGGTGAGGGAGAGGTGGCGGAGGTGCATGGGGGAAAATCAGAGAATTAGAGGATTGGAAAATTGAGGTGGGTAAGGAGTAATTGGTAATTAGAGATTGGAGATTGGAGATTATTGCGTACTACTTATTGTGTGCTACGTGTTTACCTGTTTACTTGTGTACGTGTCTACTTGTTTCCGTTCACCAACACCAGCAAAGGCGACGAATAACCATCGGCACCTACGTAGTACGCAATACGCAGTACCCTACTCCGTACTTCGTATTGCGTATTAAACCTCTTGCTCCGCATCCACTTCCTGTTTCGGTTGCCAGACACGCGTGGCGCGTTCGGTGAAGAGGATGCCGTTCAGGTGGTCAATCTCATGTTGAAAAATGCGCGCCAACCAGCCTTGCGCTTTGATCTTTACCGGCTTGCCGTGACGGTTCAGCGCCTTCACATGCACTTCGGCGTGGCGTTCCACCTCGCCCACCAAGCCGGGGATGGAAAGACACCCCTCCACGCCCATCGTCATCTCTGGCGAGGCTTTCACGATTTCGGGATTGACCACCGCCCACACTTTCTTCGGCGCGTCCTCTTTCTCTTCATCTTCCTGCTTCTCGAAATATTCGATCACCACGATCCGTTCCGACAACCCGATCTGCGGCGCGGCGAGACCGACACCCGGCGCTTCGCGCATGGTCTCCACCATGTCATTCAACAGCGATTGCAGATTCTTATCGAATTTTGTCACCGCATGAGCCTTGCGTTTTAGCACAGGGTCTGGGAGTGTAACGATATTACGCAGAGCCATTATTCTGATTCCTTTTGTTATCTTCTTCTCGTTTGAATTCTTCCGAACTCTTATGATACGTGGCAAGCCACTCCGCCATACGTTCGCGTTCTGCCGCCACAGCCGCCTGATTTTTCTTCACCACGCGCGCGTCGCGGCGGCGGTCGATATCCGATTGCACGCTGGCGGGGTCGAGCACATCTTCAAAGATAAGTTTATTTCCACCCACGGTGATATATACATGCCCGAAGTTGAAAATATTTCCAAGCAACCCGCGACGCTCATACTTGGTGCCGAGAATGTTTTCAAGCTGGGCGGCATTCCGCGATTCGGTGCCGAAGGGTTTACGATCGACGTCGATGATCTGGTCGCCGGTCACTTCGAACGTGTCGTTGCTCCAGTCCATGAGTTTATACCAAAACCAGCCCGCCAGCAGGAACATGGCGCCCAAGCAGAATAAAGCGTAGAGATCGATCGAGAGCCCGCCCGCCAGCGAGATGAACACATCCTGCGGCGAAATCAATAACTGATACAGCCGCAGGAGGAACAAAATAAACACCCCGACGAACCCAACAATGGGAAGCCATGCATCCAACGCCAGCACCACCCAATGCTTTCGATAGATCACCCCTTCACTCGTTTCGTAACGGAGTTTAAGAGTATTCGCCCCGAGCAATTTTAACCACCATGCGCCGCGCGGTTGGGCGACCGACGATGTCGGCTGGTTTGAATCAGCCGCAGGTCGGGCAGGAACCGGGATCCCCAGTCGTTTGCGGATGGCATCCTTCATCGCCTCTTTTTCCGTGGCGCTCGCCTGCTCCTTCGTCCTCTGCCAGTATTCCTCCACCATCTTCGCCGCCTGGGTCGGATGATTCACCAGAGCGAAATCGATCCTGCCCACGTACGTCCGCACGATCACATTTCCATAATCGAGCCAGCGACCGAATTGATTCACCTCCACGCCCAATGAAACGATCATCGAAAGCGGCGCTTCCTGTCGGCTATCCAAAAGACCGATCACCTTTTCGAGCCAGACCACGCGCTGGTTGGTGACCACGTAATAATCGTTGCTCCAATCGAGGATGATCCAACCCAGCCAAAGGGCAAACGCAAAGAACGACAACAGCGCCGCCAGCCACACGATGGTATGCGGCAAAATAAAAAAATACGCGTACGAAAAAAATACAGGAACGAAAAACAGCGCAAGAGGGCGCAGGATTTTCGGATACATGGCAAGCACATGCTTGCGCGCTAGAAAATACACCACCTCATCGGGTCTCAGCCATTTGAAGCGCAACTGCCGCGCCAACTGACGGCTTCGCACTGCGATCTCAAGATTACCGCGAAGTTTCGGGTGCTCCTTGAACAGTTTGTCGAAATCGCTCTTCGACAGCACGAGCAACGAAGTATCCTCCAACGCCGTCACGGTGGCAGAACGTCGTCGGTTTCCCATGATCCCCATCTCGCCGAAATAATCGTTCTTCACCAGCAACGCCAACTGGTTTTCCCTACCGTCAAGTTTTCGCACCACGCGCACCTTGCCCCCAAAGATCATATAAAAACCTTCCGCCGTCCCATCCTGCTTGAACACGATCTCGCCTTTTGCCACTTGCATCTCATCCATTTCATCCGCGATCGCCGCGAACTCCTCCTCCTCCAACCCAAAAAACAGGTGGATTTTTCTGAGAAATGCGATACGGGCAGATCGTTCGATGTTCACGATTTGATTCTATCAAATTTTATGGATGAAAACCGCCCCGCCTCATCCCGACTTTCAGCCTGCCTCGCCCGCGGATGCCTTTTCCCACCCCCATGATAAAATCCGCGCATGAAAAAATGGCATTTCTGGCTTGGCGTATTTATCAGCGTCCTCTTCATCTGGCTCGCCCTGCGCGGCTTGCAACTGGACGAGTTTTGGAACGCGGTTCAAAAAGCAAATTACGTCTGGTTAATTCCCGGCATCGGCGTGTACTTTGTCGGCGTCTGGGTCCGCGCGTGGAGGTGGCATTACCTCCTCAAACCTATCAAAGAGATTCCCACCAAGACCATATTTCCCATCACGACCATCGGCTACATGGGCAACAACATTTATCCCGCGCGCGCGGGCGAGGTGTTACGCGCCGTCATCCTCAAACGCAAAGAGGGCGTATCGGTCTCCGCATCGTTAGCCACAATCATCGTGGAAAGAATCTTCGACGGCGTAGTGATGCTGGGATTCGTCTTCGTCAATTTACCCGAGTTGGCAAAACTGACGAGCGCGTCGGGCTTCGTCGGCAACATTCAACAAGTGGCGGTGATCGGCACGGGCATCTTCATCGGCGCGTTGATCGTCTTCCTCGTAGCGGCAATGTTCCCGCAAATGACGGCAAGGATCGGGCTGTGGTTCATTCAACGCCTCACCCCGAAAAAACTTCACGAACGCATTATCGGTCTCATGAACAAATTTCTCGACGGCCTCGCCTCCCTCCGCTCGCCGTGGAATGTGTTGATGGTCTTTCTCACCTCGGTCATCATCTGGCTGTTAGAAACGGGCAAATACTGGTTCGTGATGCACGCCTTCAATTTCACGGTCTCGTTCTTCGCGCTGATGCTGATGAATGGAATCGTCAACCTTGCCACCACCATCCCCTCCGCGCCGGGCTACATCGGCACCTTCGACGCGCCCGGCATCGCCGTGCTCACCGCCTATGGCGTGGATCAAGCGACAGCGGCGGGCTACACACTCACGTTGCATGTGGCGTTGTGGCTTCCCATCACCTTGCTAGGCGCGTATTTTCTGGCAAAAGAGGGAATCCATTGGAGCGAAAATATTCGCAACGAACTAGGGGAAAATGGGAATGAAAGTTGAAGTTGACCAGAGCGGCAAGATCGGCGACACAAAAGTCCCAACCGTGCTGGCTTTTTCGAACGGGAAAGAATATGCCATTCTGATTCCTGCGACTGTAAAGCGCGAATGTTTATTGCGATTGCGAGCAACAACTCAGAGTGGAAAGACCCTTTATCTCAGGTTGTTTGCCGTAGGTCTATATTTTTTATTGAAAGACCATATCAGGGAATTTACCCAGATCACCATTGACTTGGAATACCCGGGACGAAATGCCGAAATCAAACTCTATCTCATGAATCTATTGAATCGAAGGCGAATATCCTATAACCCCGCAACCATTCGCTTTGCCCAAATCGGCAAGAAGTCCAATGCGCACAGCAAAGCGCTTGCTGTTTACCAAAAGATACAACGACCGAATAAGCAAATCGTTCTTGCGCAAATATTGGATGAGTTTAAAAAGCCGTGATCGGGATGTCTCCTTGCGGAGTTACACCCAGTTCAGCTGTCAGTGGTGTGCTGGCAGGTCCCTGGGTCACCCGATCACTGTTTGCATGATACACCTGCAAGGGATGCGAGTCAAGCGGGGGTTTGTAGGGCGATTGCATCTAAATTGAGGTAAAAAAGGGCTATCTTGAAGGAGGTAGCCATGACAAAGAAGCCATTGGAGGCGATCGCCGAGCATTTTAGCAAAGTGAGCGATCCGCGGGTGGATCGA
>NZ_DBNHEF010000020.1:0-11012 GCF_057138825.1 Candidatus Defluviilinea gracilis | reverse complement strand
GACGGACTTCTCCACTACAACACGGGCGCCGAAGGTGCAAATCTGGATCAGGCGAAACCAGATGAATCTCTCAGGCAAAAGGACCCTGTCCCCGAATCCACTCTGGAAAGTTTGATTGTCTCGCAGTTCAACTGCGAGACATCAATACCGACGGTGTAAAGTTAGTTAGTTGGATAGTTTGGTAGTTCAATAGTTCGGTAGTTGAAAAACTACAAAACTAATTAACTAACTGACTACCAAACTAACGAACTAATCTCTCAGGTCACATTACAGAGGCGCGCGATTAACTTCGTGCGCCTTTTTGATTCGCCGCATCGTAACGCGACATTCATGTCGCAACTCGCAAGCAGCGAGATAAATCTCGCGCTACACATCACCAAGGAGATTGATAATGAACACCCCTTCCAATTTGAAATATGCAAAGTCCGATGAATGGTTCGACCCCGCGAGCGGGAAAGTGGGCATCACCGACTACGCCCAAAACCAACTCTCCGATATCGTCTTCGTGGAGATCCTGGTCGAAGCAGGAGAAGAGATCGCGGCGGGCAAGCCAATCGCTTCGGTGGAGTCGGTGAAAGCCTCATCGGAGATTTATGCACCCGCCAGCGGAAAAGTCGCGGCGGTGAACAAAGACCTCGCCAACAAGCCCGAGACCATCAACACCGATGCTTTTGGCGCGGCGTGGATGATCCAGCTCGAAGGCGCGACCGCGGGCGACCTGATGGACGCGGCGGCGTATGAGAAGCATTGTGAGGAGAGAAGTCATTAGTAATCAGTGAATAGTGAACAGTGATCAGTACTGATAACTGATCACTGATAACTCCCTCACTGGTCTTGGAGTCACCATGACATATATTCCCATAAGCCCCCACGAACGCGATGAGATGCTCGCAACAGTCGGCGTTAAATCGCTCGACGATTTGTTCGATGCCGTGCCTGCCAAACATCGCTTCCCCAAACTTGACCTGCCTCCCGCGTGGACAGAAATGGAAGCGTTGGAGGAACTGTCCAACATTGCCAGCGCCAACGAGAATGTGCGCGGCGATCTGATCTCGTTCCTCGGCGCGGGCATGTATCATCACTACATCCCGTCGGTGATCGATCACATGTTGAGGCGCGGAGAATTTTATACCGCGTACACGCCGTACCAGCCCGAAATTTCACAAGGCACGTTGCAAGCCATCTTCGAATATCAATCGTTGATGGCGGCGTTGACAGGCATGGACGTGTCGAACGCGTCGCACTACGACGGCGCGACTGCCACTGCCGAAGCGGTGAACTTGGCGAACGCGCAATTCCGCGGCAAACGCAAGAAGGTAGTTATCTCCCCCACTGTGCATCCGCAATACCGCGCGGTGATCCGCACGTACACGCAAGGCATGGACATGCACCTCGTCGGCGACGAAGCGGACGCGGAACTCGATACCGATCCGAGCGATCTGCTCGCACATGTTGGCGAGGATACGTGTCTCGTCATCGTGCAGTACCCCGACTTCTTCGGGCGCGTGTACGATTATAAAAAATTCATTGATGATGTTCACGCAAAGGGCGCATTGGTTTGTGTGGTTGCAAACCCGACCGCGCTGGCGTTATTCAAAACACCCGGCGAAATGGGCGCGGACATTGTCGTGGGCGATGGTCAGCCGCTGGGAATCCCGATGTGGTTCGGCGGACCCAGCGTCGGATTTTTCACGACGCGCAAGCAATACGTCCACAAAATGGCGGGACGCTTGATCGGCGAAACGGTGGACAACAAAGGTCAACGCGCGTATGTGCTGACTCTCACCGCGCGCGAGCAACACATCAAACGCGAACGCGCCACGTCGAACATCTGCACCAATCAAGGCTTGCTCGCGCTGGCGTCTGCGATCTACCTCAGCGTGCTCGGCAAAAACGGATTGAAGCAGGTAGCAAATCTTTGTTATCAAAAAGCGCATTACGCCGCGAGCGAATTGAGCAAACTCAAAGGCTATAAAGTTTCGTCCGAAACATTCTTCCACGAGTTTGTGTTGGAATGTCCGCAGCCCGCCAGCGAGGTCAACGCGCATTTGCTCGAACACGGCATCCTCGGCGGATACGATCTGAGTCAGGATTATCCCTCGCACAAAAATCATTTGCTGGTTGCCGTCACCGAGATGAATTCAAAAGAAGAAATTGACACGCTCGTTGAGGTGCTGTCGGAGGTGAAACATGGTTAGCAATAGCAGCGCTTCGTCTGCGGGACTGACGAACACAGTCCCTCCGCTCAGCGCGAAGATAGTGGAGCCGACGATCTTCGACTTATCCTCGCCCGGACGAGTCGGCGTGCGGATGCCCGAATCAGACGTCCCTGCGGCTGAATCGCCTCCTCCGCATTTGCTGCGCTCCGAACTGCCGCTTCCCGAACTTGCGGAGGTGGACGTTGTCCGCCATTACGTCCGACTCTCAAAATTTAATTACAGCGTCGACGGCGGATTTTATCCGCTTGGCTCATGCACGATGAAATACAACCCGAAGATCAACGAAGACACGTGCCGACTGCCAGGCTTCGTGTTCACGCATCCACTGCAACCTGTTGAGACCGTGCAAGGCAATCTCGCGTTGATGTATCAGTTGCAGGAAATGTTGAAAGAGATTTCGGGATTCGCGGGCGTGACGTTGCAACCCGCCGCGGGCGCGCACGGAGAATTTACGGGCGTGTTGATGATGCGCGCGTATCATAAATCGCGCGGCGACGATAAGCGCGTGAAGATGCTCATCCCCGACGCGGCGCATGGGACGAACCCCGCGTCTGTTGGAATGATGGGCATGACGGTTGTGACGATCCCCTCCGATGAGCGCGGCAATGTTGATCTGAAAAAATTGGAAGAGGCGTGCGACGATACCGTCGTCGGCATGATGCTCACCAACCCGAACACGCTCGGCATGTTCGATGAACATATCGAGAAGGTGATCGCGCTCGTGCATGGATGCGGCGGTTTGATGTATGGTGACGGCGCGAACTTGAATCCGTTGCTCGGCATCGTCCGCCCTGGCGACTTGGGCTTCGACGTGATGCACTTCAACTTGCATAAAACGTTTGCCGTACCGCATGGCGGCGGCGGACCTGGCGTCGGTCCTGTTGGAGTCGGTCCCAAACTCGTAGACTTTTTGCCTGAGCCTTTGGTTGGAATCGTCGAAGATGGCAATGATGAAATGCCTCCGCTGTATGGATTCGTCAAGCCTGCGAAGACGATCGGTCGCATGAAAGCCTTCCACGGACATTTCGGCGGCGGCTTCGTCCGTTCGTTCACCTACATCGCCATGCACGGACCCGATGGACTCAAAGACATCGCGCAATACGCCGTGTTGAACGCCAACTATCTGCAAGCAAGGTTGCGCGACCATTATCACATCCCGTTTGACCGCATCTGCATGCACGAGTTCGTGGCAGAGGGACAATTTGAAGGAAGCGATGTGCGCGCGCTGGACATCTCCAAACGACTGATGGATTACAACTTCCACCCGCCCACAAACTACTTCCCGCTCATCGTCCACGAAGCGTTGATGATTGAGCCGACCGAGACCGAGAACAAAGACACGCTCGATGCCTTCGCCGACGCGATGATCCAGATCGCCAAGGAAGCGAAGTCTACGCCTGAGATCGTCAGGTCCGCGCCGAATAATACGCAGTTCGGGCGCATGGATGAGGTCAAAGCGGCGAGGGAGTTGGTGTTGTGTTGCTGGTTGCCTGAGGGGTATGATTTGAGCGCGTGAAGTAAATTAGAAAAGCCTCGGAGAATAATGTCTCCGAGGCTTTTAATATACTTGGCTAAGTTGTACAGTTGTATAATTTAAGAAGCGTAAAACACGATTCAATCCCTATACAGGAAAGAAGACAAAATGACTGAAACAGGCGAAATCACAATCTTTGAAGATGATAAGGTAAAAATAACCAACCTAAGGGCCATCATTGGAACGAAAACTTATGCAATATCTAATGTTACATCTGTAAGCAAAAGCCAGAAGGCGGCAAGTAACATACCCTTCTTGCTGGTCATTGTTGGGGCGTTTTTTATATTTTTAGGTATAGTCGGTATTCGAGAGTTTTGGGGATTCTTGATTATCGGTTTGATAATTGCCATTTTGGGAATACGTGCCGTTAATACTAAGCCTGCATACATTGTAAAAATAGGAAGCGCGTCGGGAGAAACTAATATTTTGGTATCAGAAGACGGAGCATATATAAAGAGAATTGTTGATGCGATGAACGATGCAATTGTTCGAAGAGGATGAATATATTTAGCGCGGCGGGATACCGCAGGGCTAAAGCCCGTTGCTCAGTACGTGGAAGCCGTTTCGACAAGCTCAACGTGTCACCTTCGGGCTGACGAGCGAGTCGGCTTCCAGCCGACTTTCATGAACTGAGGCAGGGATTTATCCCGCCGAAACGTGGAATTGAACGAGCATTGGGTATAGTATTCAAGCCGCTTTCTAAAGTAAAATCGGAAATCCTTTAGATTGGATGAAGGAGAATATCTAATGAACGCACAAATGATGACGCCTCAACAAATTCGTGTCGCTGGTTTGGCGGCGCTTTCCTGCGAACTGGGTCTGGTTGGGATGATTCGTTTTATGCAACAATTCGAACTGGGACAGGGCGATTACTCCAAAGACCGACACGAGTGGCTGGATAAATTCACAGTTGACGATATTGCCAAAATGGTTCGCGAGAAAAAAGGGACATATAAAACTGGCAAAAAGAAGAAGTGAAAAGGTGAACGACATCGAGAGAGACCTCGGAGTTCTTGAAGAACGCCGAGGTCTTTTCAAATTCCCTGTTACGATTCAAGCCTCTACTGGCACTTCCTACTGTGCGCACAACACAGCAGGAGACGCCTCACACGTTTATGACCATCCCTCACTACCCGTCTATGGACGATGCTCACCTTGCGCGGCTGGCGCGCGCCGAGCCAGAGGCGTTTGCCGAGTTATATCGCCGTCACGTTGCGAGCGTCTATCGCTATCATATGGCGCACACGGGAAACGTCCACGATGCGGAGGATCTCACTTCGCAGACGTTCATGGCGGCGTTGGAGGGGATACGATCCTATCGCGGCGCGGCTCCGTATATTGCGTGGCTGATGGGAATCGCGTCGAGGCTTCGCAGACGCTTGTTTCGGCGCACCAAGCCTGAGGTCCCGTTGAATGCGGCGCTTCACATCCCGACTCCCAGCCTGCCTACCGACAAGTCGGCTTTTCAACGCCTCGAGCGGACTCAGATCATCAACGCGATCAAACAACTCAGCAGTGACCGCGCCGAAGCGTTGATCCTATGTTTCTTCAGCGGACTCAGTTTCGCCGAAGCGGGGTCGGCGCTGGGCAAAAGTGAAGCCGCCGTCAAAATGCTCGTCTCGCGCGGACTGCAAGACCTGCGCGCGCGTTCTTCCATTGCATTGGAGATGGACTATGAATAAAGAACTCTTCGACCAACTCCCCGCCGACGAACAATCCGTCGCCGCGAAATTAAATTCAGTAGCAGACAACATGAAAGTTTCTCAAGACTTTCAATGGACATTGGAGACTCGATTAATGGACGCATATAAAAACAAATCACAGCCTGCAACAGGCTGGTTTGCAAAACTCGTCGTGCCTGTCGCATGGACAGTTGCCGCCGTGCTCGGATTCGTTTTGTTCCACTGGACGATCCGCTCGCTCGTCCCATCCGAACAAGTGCCTGGCTCATCTAGCACTGAAATTTCTTCTGATACATTCGAATCGAATGTAAGGCAGGGAATTATTTGCGAAGGTCCGCTCGCGCTCGCGCATGGCTTTTCGGCATTTATAAGCAACTCAGAGAAAACAGAGTTTATCGATCTTGACCCACAGCGAACAATCGGAGAGTTGCGCTCTTTGTCGTGGTTGGCGAACGGCGAACAATTGGCTCTTGTTGGGAATACAACAGGCACAGGCAATATCTATCTAACCGACTCTACTGGCAGTCAACTTCAACCTGTTCTCTCAAACTCAGAATTAGGATACCTAATGGATGTTGCCTGGTCGCGTGATGGGAAAAGAGTTCTGACATGGTCGGTTGCAAATCCTACTGTGATCTATCTTATCAATAACGCTGAATCTACAGTTACCGAATTTCAACGCGATCAACAGATCGGATCCACTCCGCAATTCTCGCCTAATGACCAGAGTATTATTTTTTATGGTCTAGGTCCAAGTACTGGCCTCTTCGAGGCAAATTTAGAAAGCGGGCTGGTAAGATTAATCAGCGCGCTTGTTGAGTACGACAATAGTTTCGCATGGTCGCCAGATGGCTCAAGACTTGCCTATTTTGAAATGAGAAGAACTTCAGGAGAAGCAGTCTTGATCCTTCAAAATCCAGACGGAAGCAACAAATCTATCATTGCCTCATTGCCTATCCCGAAAGGACACAGTTCGACTATTCCCGATGTTGCTCACCTCAGCTGGTCATCAGATGGAAAATTCCTTGTCTTTGAATTTGGCATGAGCGCGTCCGACCGCGCGATCTATCTGGCATATGCGGACGGCTTAGGGTTAATCAAATTAGCTGACTCAGCCCATGCACCGACAGTTTCATCAGACGGAAATTGCCTTGCATACATCAGTGACAAACAAGTCTTTCTCCTGGATTTGTCGGATATATCTCTGACTTCCGATATACCTGCACCAATCGTATTAGCAGACTTGCCCGCCGGGCGATCCACGTCCGATTTTCGATTGGATAAATTACAGTGGAAGCCGTGAGTACGTTGAAATTACGGCAAGAAATCTCACCAACGCGTCTGACCCCGAAGTTTCGCCCACCGAAAGAATTTTGCTCATCGGAAGATAAATATTTTCACCATCAAGCAAAGCGTCAAACAATTCACGCCACAACTCCCCCGCCTCGCCTTTCAACCTCTACTCTCTACTCTCTATTCTCTATTCTCTATTCTCTATTCTCCAACTGACTACTCCCGCCTCCCCTTCGTCACAATCCGTATTGGCGTACCTAAAAACCCATATTCCTCGCGGATCTGATTTTCCAAATACCTCAAGTAAGTAAAGTGCATCAACTTCGGGTCGTTGACGTAGATCATAAACGTCGGCGGGTCGGAACGGACTTGCGTGCCGTAGAACATTTTCAACGCGCGCCCCGCATGTGTGGGATGCGGATGAGCGTCCTGCGCTTTGTGAATCACCGCGTTAATCTTCGAGGTGGTCAAACGCGCGAGGCGTTCCTCCTGCACGCGCAACGCCATCGGCAAGACAGTATCCACGCGTTGACCGGTTTTCGCCGAGATGAATAACAGCGGAACGTAATCCATAAAGTTCAAATCGGAGCGAATCTTGCGCGTGTACTCCTCCATCGTGAACGAATCTTTTTCGATGGCGTCCCACTTGTTGACGATCACCACACACGATTTCCATTGCTCGAGGATAAAGCCCGCAATGTGCGCGTCCTGCGCAGTGATGCCCGTTGTGGCGTCGATCATCAGCAGGGCAACGTCGGCGCGTTCGATGGCTTTGAACGAACGCAACACGCTAAACTGCTCCACGCCGCGCTCGATCTTGCCGCGCTTGCGGATGCCCGCCGTGTCGATGAGCGTAACCTGCAACCCTTCCATTTCGATGAGCGTATCGGTCGCATCGCGCGTGGTGCCGGGGATCGGGCTGACGATGGCGCGTTCCTCGCCCACGAGTTTGTTGAGCAGGCTGGACTTGCCCGCGTTCGGCTTGCCGACGATGGCGATCTTGATGCTCTCATCCTCCTCCGCCGCTTCCTCCGCAGGGAAGTTTGCCACAACCGCGTCGAGCAGGTCGCCGGTGTCGCTTCCATGCACGGCAGAGACCGGGTGAGGCTCGCCCAGCCCCAACTCGTAGAATTGACTCGCCGCATCCCGTGTTTCGCGCGCCTCGCATTTGTTCGCCACCACAAGGATCGGCGGGAAGAACGAACCGTCCGGCAATTTCTTCTGCGAGCGGCGCAGGATGTCTGCCACCTCCAAGTCTGCGCCGGTCACGCCGCTTTGCCCATCGTTGACGAACAGCACCACATCCGCTTCGTCGATCGCGGCTTGCGCTTGCGCGCGGATATCCTCGATAAAATCCGCCGAGCCGACCGAGAGCGGTGTTTTGCCGCCATGCGTCGGGTCGATGCCGCCAGTGTCGATCACATGGAAGGCGCGCCCGTTCCATTCCGCTTCGCCAAACAGGCGGTCGCGCGTGGTGCCGGGCGTATCGTCCACGATCGCCATGCGTTCACCGACGAGGCGATTGAATAAAGTTGATTTTCCAACATTGGGTCTGCCGACGAGGGCAACAATAGGTTTAGGCATGTATGATTTCCGATTTACGATTTGCGATTTACGATTTACGATTTACGATTTCAACTGATCACTATTCCCTGCCGCAACCTACGGGCTTGGCGTTCCGGTGCCGGGGACAGAGATGACCACCTCCACGGCGCCGGGCAAAATCGATTCGACCAGCACATTTTCGACAAGGATTTCGATGGTGGGTGTGAGTTGATACGTGCCAGCCTCCAGCCCGGTCACATCGATATTTACGATGATATCCTGCGGCGTCAGCGCGTCGAGCACAGGCAACGGACCCGAGATGATCACATCCACCGTTTGCGGCGAAACCTGCGCGGCTAGCCCATCGCTCAAGCCGGTCACATGGATGGGTTGATTCAACAGCGTTACACT
Source organism: Candidatus Defluviilinea gracilis (assembly GCF_057138825.1). Taxonomy (NCBI): domain Bacteria; kingdom Bacillati; phylum Chloroflexota; class Anaerolineae; order Anaerolineales; family Candidatus Villigracilaceae; genus Candidatus Defluviilinea; species Candidatus Defluviilinea gracilis. The sequence goes on along the minus strand of NZ_DBNHEF010000020.1, from coordinate 2,328 downwards.
GGTCTGGATCGGCGAAACTTCAACCGTTACTTGCACGGTTTGCGCCCCAACAATGCTGATGTTGGCCGGCAATAACAGCGCGAGCCGCGTAGAGATGGCTTCTTTCGCCTCCTGCAAATTGAGCGTTTCGGTTTCGATCACGCCGGGCAACGCATTCACCAATTGTGGGTCGGAGGCAAACACCGTGATCACCGGCGGGACGACCGAAATATTTTCAAGCCGGTACCCCGCCGCCACCTGTCCGCTGACGATAACTTTTACCGCCACATCGCGGAAACCGCCTTGTTGCGTGACGGGAATGGTGACATGAATCGACGAAGGATTAATCGACACGCCATCCACGACGGCGTTTTGCGCATCGAGCGCCAGCACAGGCAAAGCTTGATCGATACTTTCGCGCGTGCCGGAGAAACTCAACAGGATGCGCGCTCGTTGCACCTGCTCGACCAGCGACTCGGGACCGGAGATCACCACCTCGTTCGCATCAGCCTGCGGATCTCCGGCTTGATAGCCCACCGCCGGCTGTCCGCTCAGGGAGAGGTCGATGGGCAGGGCGCGGGTGGCGAGTCGCTCGAGGGTGACAGAAACAGAAGCAGGGTCCGAAAGAACGAGTTGGATCGGTCGCGCCGCGATCTGAATCTGGATATCCTTTGTATGTTCGCCCGCGCTCAAGTTGGAAATATCCAGGATGGCGCGGATGGAATTTTCCTGCGCGGAGATCCGTTCCCAAACCGAACGAGGCGCGCGCAAGGTGACGTTCACTTTGGCTGGGATTTCACTGGTGATGACGAGCGACGGCTCCTGCCCGACGATTTCAAGCGGCACCGCAATGGGCGCGCGGATCTCATCCGGGTCGGCGGCAGTGACGGCAGAAATCCAGACCGCGACGGCAAGGACAAAGGCGAGGAGGATCGTGCGGATATTGGTAGCGAGCCAGCGCATGTTATTTATCCCTGCGGAAGAATCGTTGGAACCAGACTTTGCGCGGCGTGGAAACATCGGTTTGGTAAAACGCAATGAGGATGTTTTCAAGCCGCTCCGGGTCGATGCGGCGAATCATGCGCCCGGCATGCGCGATGGAGATCGAACCGCTTTGTTCAGAAACGACGACTGCGACCGCGTCGCTCACTTCGGAGGAGCCGAGCGCGGCGCGATGGCGTAATCCCATTTGTCGTTCGGGGTTGCGGGTGAGAATACCGCTTGACGAGAGCGGCATGACGCACGCCGCCGCAAGCACCTTCCCGTCGGCGATAATGGCGCCGCCATCGTGCAGGGGCGTATCTGGGTAAAAGATCTGCAAGAGCAATTCGGGCGTCACTTGCGCGTACATTTGAACGCCGGTCTCGGCGTATTGCGCGAGGCTATCGGTGCGTTGCATGACGATCAAGGCGCCGTGTTGCCGCGCCGAGAGGCGGCGCGACGCTTCGACCACCGCATGGATCACTTTGACGATATCGGCTTGTTGCGGTTGTCCGCTTCCGGTGACGAAGTTGCCAGCTCGTCCCAGCCGTTCGAGCGCGCGGCGTATCTCGGGGGCAAAGATAACCGGGATGGCGAGGAGCAGGGCGGGCAGGGTGCTTTGCACCAACCACGAGAACGCCGGCAATTCAACAAGCGAGGTGAGCAAGATCAGGGCAATGATGAGGAAAATCGCGCCGCGCAACAACACCATTGCCTGCGTATCGCGCAAGGTATAGAGCAATGCAAAAAAGATCAACGTGACCAGCGCAATATCCAGAACGCTGAGCCAGTTGAGACGCTCGAAAATGAAGAAGATGTTATCGAAAAAGTTCGCCATCGGGTGGAAGTGTAATTCGTAATTGGGGATTGGTAAATGGGGCGGGAACATTTACACATGGCTTTCGCGCAACCCGGGTCGACGACTCTTGCGCGCGCGAATATCGTGGAACACGCGGAGGTTTTCCCATTTTGGCACTACCGTTTTTAACGGGAAACCTTTTTCAAACATAGGACTTACGCGGTTGAACCTGTTACGCCGTAGTTGCCCTGGGGCGGATGTGGCACAACTGCCCGCCAACTGCGTAAGTCCTGAAACATAAAGGACACGAGGGTCATAAAGGAAAACACAAGGAATCCGGGTCCTTTTCCCCTTGGTGTCGCTTCGATAGACTCAGTGCAAGCCTGCGTGGCGAGGTATTTTCCTGTTAACTACGGGAGACCCTTAAAGGGTAAGGAATCAGGGGTCTCCCGTAATTAACGGGAAAGAGCTTCACCACGAAGGGCACAAAGTACACAAAGGCAAAAAAAGAGCCTAGATTCCTTGGGTTTTCCTTTGTGACCGTCGTGTCCTTTGTGTTTGAAAAAAAG